>NZ_JBITMC010000004.1:0-104882 GCF_044465805.1 Micromonospora sp. NPDC049497
CGCAGCCACCAAGACCAACGACTGAACATCAACAACCAGCGAGGGGGTCAACATTCGGCCGGAACAGAGGGGTCAAGGTTGAGCCGGCGTTGACATGAGCGGGACCGCCGGGTGTTGGAGTCCCTTTGCTGCCTTCTCGCTGCCTCCGGGCAACGACTGAGCCTCAGATACGAGTCAAGGCCCCTCGATCGAGGGGCCTTGAGCTCGCCGTATTCATGGTGGGCGATACTGGGATCGAACCAGTGACCTCTTCGGTGTGAACTCTCGGCAAAGGGGTCGCATCGGACTCGATGCGAGGCCAGATGGCCTGCTGACGCGCTTTTCGGCTCGTTTCGGCTGGCACGGTTGCTGTACTTCGGTGCTGTACTGCTGGCATCAGACGAGGCGCTGGATGCGGACCTTCGGGCGCTCGTTCTTGAGGTGGCCTTGCTTGTGCTGGCGGATATGCTCGTCCCAGTACCTCCTGGTCGTAGTCGGGGTCGGGTGGGATCCACTTGTGGGAGCCGTCGCTGTAGTGGAACTTCTCGTCGCCGGGTCGCAGGATGCTCATCGGGTCCAGCCGAGGAATCGGTGGTGCAGGTGGCCGGCGGGCGCGTGGGCCAGGTCCTGGGCGGCGTCGACGAGCTGGGCAGCCAGGTAGAGGGCCAGCGACACCGGGGCGTGGTCGTACTCGGCTCGCAGCTCCCGCCGCCGGGTCTGGCAGGGCCACTCCCCCGCGCAGCCGCCGCACGTCCAGGCCGGCTTGATCGGGTGGTGAGTGGTCATCGCGGCCCCTCCTGGCTGGGCCAGTGGCCGCGGTTGATCGGAATGCGGTGACGGCTTTGGCACGGCAGGGTCGCGCCGCAGCGGCAGATGTGTCGCCCCTGCCGCCACGACCACACGGGTCGGTGGCGACGGGCGAAGGTAAGCGCTGCCGCCAAGACGTACTCGTCGTAGGAGACGCGCTTCATCGGCCCGCCACACTCAAGGCCACTAGCCGCCGAGTTGGCGAATTCCAAGGGAGCATTGCCGCCTCCTGGTGCTGGAGGTATCCGGAGGCGTGGATGTCCGATCGCGGGGGATGCGCCGGACATCCACGCCGGCGAGGACGGCCCACAGCGCCAACCGGGGGAATCGACCTCCTCGGAAACCTCCCATAGGTACCGTTGGGTGGTCAAGGGCTGACGTAGGTGGTCTACTCGTGTTGCCAACCGAGGGGAACACCGTGCCACCGCGCTACCGCTATGAGCAGATCGCCGACGACCTGGCCGAACGCATCAAGTCCGGCGAGTTCCAGCCGGGCTCCAAGCTGCCCAGCCGGCGAGAGTTGATCGAGCACTACGGCGTTACAGAGCCGGTCATCGACCGTGCCATGCAGGTGCTACGGATCAAGGGCATGACCGAGACGCTGCCAGGCGTAGGCGTCTTCGTCGCCGAGTAGTTACACAGCGGCCTGGATCAGGCCTGTGCCACCAGCAGACGCTTCGGTGTGAACGCGGGCACGGAGCACCGTTGGAGGCCATCCGATGCCGTCTTGCGCTGCTGGGTAGGGCTTCCGTGCTGCCGGGAACCGTCTACTGCCGTTCGGCGCTGGTCTTTTCGCTGCCTCCTGGCTGCCTCTCCTGCTCCGTCGCCCGCCAGTGCCCTGCTCGTGACCTTTGCCCGCTCTGGCCACGTGGTCAGGACCAACGCTTGCATTGCCGCCCTCACCAGTCGTCCGGGTACAAGTCCTCCTCCGGGTAGCCCGCAGAAATTAGCCGCCTGCGGACTCTCTCGACCTCTTGTGGCGGCGGGCGCTGCAGGCCGCGGACGCCGGCGTGGCCGGAGCCACCAGCCCGGCGGTGAGGCCGACGAACGCGCCCAGCGAATCGGGTCACCGTCCGGCCATTTGCATCCGTGATCTTCGAGTTGCCCATTTTGCGCCGTACCGCTGCGTCGCGCGGCTCTGCCGGCGGAGCTACGGATTGCCCGATTCGGCCAGCCGGTTCGGGGTCACCGGCGTGAGAGTCGTCGCAGCCTTCTCCACGTCCGCCGCCGGCACGTCGGTGCCCGGGCTGACGAGGACGAGCGCGTCGCCACGTCGTACGAGATGGACCTCTCCAACCGGCTCCACGCGCGTCCAGTGGTCGGGGCCGACCTGTCGGCATCCGGGCGATGCCGGTGGCTGGTTGCGCTGCCGCCGCAGCACGATGTCGGCCACGGCGAGACCGCACCGACCGGGCGGAGCGAAGTCGTCCGGCAGGTCGACGACGTACACGGAGATCCACCGACGACCCCGCGTCGCCGTCACCGAGAGCACCCGGTCGGCCCGGTCCGCGTGTGCCGAGGCGATGTCGTATCCCGGAACCTGCGGCACCAGCAGCGGAAGACCGAGTTCGGCGAAGGCCTCCCGGTCCCCGGTGCGGCGGGTCTCCTGCCGCAGGAGCGGAAAGACGGCCAGCGGTGCCAGGAGCGCCACAACCAGTCCCACCCGGACGGCGGGTGGCAGCGCGACGGTGACGACCGCGACGCCGAGGGCGAAACCGATTACGGCAAGCACCACCGCCTGCCACACCGGTGGCGGAGTCCACCGGGGATGCGCCGCCTGCTGTAGCAGGACACCGCCGGCGGTGGCGAGCGCACCGAGCGCGGCCGCCCACGGGGCCGGCCCGACGCCCGTGGCGCGCAGCGCCAGCCACACGGCCGCAGTCACCAGTAGCGGGCCGGCGAGCAGGACCGGGAACCCGAAGCCGAGACAGGCACCGATCGTGTCCGACTCGCAGGCGGCCACGGCACGCGCCCGCTCCTGCCACAGGGCGGCGAGCGCGCCCGCTCCGACACCGCCCGGGACGGCGGCGACGGCCATGCGGTTCAGCAGGTTCATCGACGCCTCCACACGGTGCGGGGGCCGACCGGACATCGGCCGGGCCCCCGCATGGTAGTCACCAGCGATAGTTGTAGATGGCCATGTAGCAGCCGAGGTCTACTCCGGATGAGACCACCTGCATTAGTTTGCGAGTCATGGCGACTCAGGCCCGCGCTGAGTAATCGGACGGATGCGCGACGACGGGATCGGGGATGTTCTGGCATCATGTCGCGACACATTATCGATAGTCGACGGGTGCTTGATCCGGCTCGCTGGGGGCGCACAGGCGTCGGCGCGCTGCTGGCCTGCCTCGTCGTGCTGCCTACCGCTGGATGCGCCCCCTCGGGCCACGACAGTGCTCGGGATAGGGTCTTGGAGAGAGCCGAACAGGTCGCCCACGAAACCGAGCCCTGGGCGACCGACTCACTCAGTCTGAAGGGCTGGAAAAGCAACCAGTCCGTACTCAACCGGCTTGTCGCCGAAACCGGAGGCGAGCGGCTCACCTCCTCGGTCCACGATCCTGACGAGCGTGGGGTGGGTCTGCTGGCCACGGTAGAGGTAATGATGGTGGGCCGCGTGTCTGAGGGCTGGCTGGCCGGCGACGAGGTGTACTACAACATTTGCGTGCGCTTCGACGTTCGCCGGGAGACCAGTGGGCCCCGCGAGATCACCCCCGTGCCCGTCGACTGCCCACATGGGGTTCCGGCCACCCGGGCACCGCAGTGACGTCGCGGCAATCGGTCCCGTGATGGCGAGGTTCTGGCCCGTTGGTGTTGGCTAGCTTGAAGCCATCGTGGTCGGGCCGTCGACTGGTCCGCCACGTCAAGACGGCCTTGACGCCTCGGGGGTGACCGGCGATAAGTCGGGGGCGGGGTTGGCGGCACGCCTCATGTAAGGGCAGGCCATCGGTCTGCCCACGACTCCTGCCCGAGGGTCGCAGAGGCTCCGAGGTCAAGGGCGGCCCGCAGGGCCGTCGCTTGCGACGCGTAGCGCCCTTGAGCTTGGAGGGGCGGCCCGGCACACTCGCGCCGCCAACCCCGACCCCGACGGCCGCGACCTGCCGCGCGGACCCGGGGTGTCCTTCCCTGCGCCGCGCCCGCTCGGGCGCGGCCCGGCCGGCTGCCGGCCACCAACCTCAACCACCCTCGGCGCTACCGTCTGCGGCGGCCCCCGGGCTTCCCGCTCTTCCGCGCCAGCCGCCGGGCGTTCTGCGTGGCCGGAGTCGGAGCGCCAGCGGAGCGACGGACGCGCGCCCAGGCGGCGGCGCGTGCGGCCCGTTCAGGGCCGCCTTGATAGACGTAAAGAAAGTCCTCCCACATCGGGCTGTCCCGTATCGCACGCCGCCCTCGTCGGCGGCTGGACGGCCGGACGCTAATTGGCCTCGGCCAGGTAGCCGACATGCGGCGATCCTGCTGCTGAGCGCACGTGGTAGCCCCAGCGGCGCAACGCCTGCATGATCTTCTCCGCGCCGGCAGGATTCGCCGAGTGGACGTACACGACGCCTATATCGAACGGGTGCTCCTCGAACGCGGCCCGCTCCAGCACCTCGACTACCGGCCAGATCGTGTCGTCCTCGCCGAGGTCGTGATCCAGCCATAGCTCGTCCAACCGCTGTCCCCGGTGCCGGGCCAGCACCTCAACGCCCGCCGCGCTGGTGCGCGCCACATGTGCCAACCTGCCGTCAACAAACGAACGCAGGCCGTCGACCAGCACGATTCGCGGCAGCTTCTCGGTAACCCGGACGCCCATCCTTCGCCCTGCACCTCAATGCCGCCATCGCTATTGGGGCCCGCATCCGGCATCGAAATACGACGGATTGACGTGTCGGTACCCGGTGCTACTCTGGCGCTCGTCGAGGACGCCAGCGCGGCCTTCCCTGCGGATCGCTGGACTCGATGTCGGAGATGCCGAGCGGCCTTCCTGCCGCTGATGCGGGCCACGTCCCGCCGGCTCTCGATCACACCGGCCACCATGCCGGTTTCCCCGAATCCGCTGAGCGGCCCAGCACGGTCTTCCCTGCCGTCCACGATGGCCCGGATTCGCCCACTTCACGGGTGGGGACAGCCTGCGGCAACCCGCCGGATGCCGATATCCCAGGCTCCTCACCCGTGCCGGCCCATTCATCAGGTCCACGAGCGCGATGGGACATGACCCATCGGCGTGGAGGTGGCACGACCACGATTCCGCCCTCCGGCGTCAGCCGCCCTCTCGGCGGTGCCAGGAGACACGACGAACACCACCAGCGGACACCCGTCGACGGCTGGTGGTGCTTCGTCTCCCGTCCCTGCCACCCCTGATGAGGAGACAGTCATGTCCACCCCGCTCACCATCTACCGCCCCGGCCTCGCCGTCGGCCGTGACGCCCAGGTCCTGCACCGCGCCGCCACGCCGGAGTTCACCGGCTGGCTGGAGCACACTCGCCCCGCCGGCGGCTGTGCTCGCCCGGTCCGCCTCACCGGCACCATCGCCGCCGTCGAGCGAGACACCGGCCGCATCATCGGCCAGCTGCACACCGACGAGCTGCCCGACCGGACGCTCTACAAGGCGTGCGGAAACCGCCGCGAATCGGTGTGCCCGGACTGCGCCTGGGTCTACCGGGGCGACGCCTACCAAGTCGTCTGTCGCGGGCTGACCGGCGGCAAGGGCGTCCCCGCATCGGTCGGCCAGCACCCGGTCGTCTTCGCCACCTTCACCGCCCCGTCCTTCGGCCCAGTCCACCACCGCCACGTCCCCCGCCACACCTGCCGCAGCCGGCAGCGCTGCGACTGCCGACCCGCGCCCTGCCGCGCCCGCGGCAACGCCGGCACCTGCTCCCACGGGCAGCCGGCGGCGTGCTTCGCCCGCCACGACGCCGACGATCCGCGGCTCGGGCAGCCGTTGTGCCTGGACTGCTACGACCACGACCACCAGGTCGTCTGGAACTCCTTCTCTGGCGAGCTGTGGCGGCGAACCAAGCAGGCGTTCGAACGCCACCTCGCCGCCCTCTGCCGGAGGCGAGGCATTCCGCTCGTCCGGGTCGTCACTGCCTCGGGCAAGGTCCGCTGGGTGCCGCCCGTGCGGGTGTCGCATGGCAAGGTCGCCGAGATGCAGCGTCGGGCAGCGGTGCACTTTCACTGTTTGCTGCGCCTGGACGGGGTTGACCCCGACGACCCGGACGCGCTCGTGCCGCCGCCGGCCGGCATCACCGTCGACGACCTGGAAGACGCGATCCGCGTCGCCGCCTCGCGGATCACCGTCACCACGCCCGCGCACCCCAACCGGATACAAGGCTGGCTAATCGCCTGGGGCGAGCAGATCGACGTCCGGCGCATCAACACCGCCAGCGGCGAGCTGACCGACGGCAAGGTCGCCGCCTACCTGGCCAAGTACGCCACCAAGGCCACCGAAGCCACCGGGCACTCGTTCACCCGGTTCACCCAGGCCACCATCGATGACTACGCCGATCCCGAAGGCGAACACCTCGCCCGCCTCATCGACGCCTGCTGGCACCTCGGTCGGCCCACCAGTACCGACATCGCCAGCGGCGCCGCAACGGCCGACGACCGTCAAGGCATCCTTGACACCAAACCGAACGCCTACGCCGGGCTGCGCCGCTGGGCACACATGCTCGGCTTCGGCGGCCACTTCCTCACCAAAGCTCGCCGCTACTCCGTCACCTTCGGCCTGCTGCGCGACACCCGCGCCACCTACCGCCGAGCTGAGGACGAAGAGGCAGCAGACACCGTCACGGTCGGAGTCCTCACCTACATCGGGTCTGGCTGGCTGACCGAAGGTGACGCCTTGCTCGCCAACACCGCCGCCCGACGGCGACGCGAGAGCAGACGCATCGGCCGGGAAGAACTCGCCCACGAAGCCTGGCTCCTCGGGGCCGCCGCATGAGCCAGAACCTCACGCCGCGCTGGTACTCACCCGCCGAGGTCGCCGTCCTGCTCGGCTTCGGCATCTCCAAGGTCAAGATGAAGATCGCCACCGGCGAACTGCGCTCCATCAAGGACGGCAAGTACCGCCGCATTCTCCCCGAATGGGTCGACGACTACATCCGCCAGCAGGTTGAACGCCAGGAGGCCGCCTGATGCCCGCACGCGCACGAGCCAACGGCGAGGGCTCCATCTTCCCCTACCGCAACGGCTACGCCGCCTACGTCTGGGTCACCAAGCCCGACGGCCGGCGAGACCGCAAGTACGTCTACGGCAAGACCCGCGAGGCCGTCCACGACAAGTGGATCAAGCTGCACCAGCAGGCCAAGGCTGGGCCGGTGGCGACCAGCGTCCCGACGGTCGGCAGCTTCCTCACCTGGTGGCTGGCCGAGATCATCGAGCCGAACCGCGCACCATTGACCTACGCGACCTACGAGACGTTCGTCCGCCGCTACATCTCCCCCGGCCTCGGCACGAAACGGCTCGACCGGCTCCAGTCACGCGACGTGCAGACCTGGATCAACAAGGTGGCCCGGACCTGCCAGTGCTGTGCCCAGGGCAAGGACGCCGCCCGCCCGAAGGACAAGCGGCGCTGCTGCGCGGTCGGCCGCTGCTGCCAAGCCGTCCCGTCGACGCGCACGGTCAGCGACATCCGGGCCGCGCTGCGGGCCGCCCTCACCCACGCCCAGGCCGAAGACCTCATCGCCAAGAACCCGGCCGTGCCGGTCACCCTCGCCACCGTCCGTCGGCCGCGGGGCAAGTCCTGGTCGAGCGACGAGGCCCGCAAGTTCCTCGAATCGGCCCGTGCCGACGAGGACCCGCTCTACGCCGCCTACGCCCTGGTCCTCGTCACCGGCCTGCGCAAGGGCGAGGCCCTAGGACTGACGTGGGAGGACGTCGACCTCGACGCCGGAGAGCTGACCATCGGTCGCCAACTGCAACGCGTACGCGGGCAGCTCCTGCACCGCGACACCAAGACCCAGGCGTCCGACGCCACCCTCCCCCTGCCCGACATCTGCCTGACCGCGTTCAAGCTCAGGCAGCAACAACGCGACGAGGCTGAAGCAGCCGCAGGCAAGGCGTGGCACGAAACTGGACTCGTATTCACCACCCGCTACGGCACACCCATCGAGCCGCGCAACTTCCAACGGTCGTGGCAGACGAGGTGCGACAAAGCCAAGGTCAAGCCGATCACCGTTCACGACGCCCGCCGTACCTGCGCCACGCTCCTGGCCGACCTCGACGTCCACCCCAGAGTCGCCATGCAGGTGCTGAGGCATGCCCGCTTCTCCGTGACGATGGAGATCTACACCCAGGTATCGACGAAGGCGACCAGAGACGCACTCAAACGCCTTGGCGATTCTCTCGGCCGCTGACGCCGTTGCTGTACTTAACTGCTGTACGACAGCAGAAAGGCCACCTCCCGAAGCCGGGAAGTGGCCTTTGACCTGCGTGGGCGATACTGGGATCGAACCAGTGACCTCTTCGGTGTGAACGAAGCGCTCTCCCGCTGAGCTAATCGCCCTCAGCGCCGACGACTCTACCTGATCGTGCGACCGGACCAAAAACCCGGGGCGTCAGTTCGTCGCCAGGTACTTCAGCACCTGCGCCACCAGGTCGATGCCGAGGCTGTACTTGAGCGACAGCCACACGACCGCCGACACGAACACCAGCCCGACCCCACCCAGCACGAACCGCACTCCGAGCGACTGTCGCGTCACCCACTGCGTCCAGCCGTGCACGTGCCGTCGGGTGAAGGCCAGCAGCCGGCGGGCCCAGTGGAACTCGACGGCCCAGATGCCGAGGCCGGCGATCACCAGCAGCCACCCGGGTCCGGGCAGCGGGATCAGCGCGATGCCGATCGTCACCACGAGGGCGCCGGCGATGGCGATGAAGATCTTGAGGGCGACCCGGCCGGTGGGATTGGCGCGGATCAACTCGAGGGTCGTCGACACCTGCTGCCGCCAGCGTGGGCGGCTGCGCCGTTCCGCCACGGCAAGGCCACCCCCCTGCTCCCGGACCGGCCGTCCGGGCCGGTCACGCTGCTCCTTCGGCACCCCGTACCCCCGCTTTTCGGCTGAGCAAACCGCGACGTTCGGTGGGCTTGGCGCGGTCATCCTCTCCATTGAGGATCGCTTCGTCACCATTTCCACCCCCAGTGTGGCGCGCGCCCGTCACTGCAACGGCCGACTGGACGTTACCGGAGTAAGTCGTCGACTGAGCCACCCGATGCCGGGCGGGACCAACGCACTGGGCAGAACCGGAAATCCTACATGAATCCTCACATTCACGCGGCGTTTCCGACCCCCTTCCCACCACTGGGTGAAGTCAGCGTATGGCGGAGCGTAGCCAGGAGTAGCACCTGAGTATGGGAAAAGCGGGACACGCGCGTTCCGCAGCGGTGCCGGGGGGAGATCGTCCATGAGTGTCATCCGACCGACGACCGTAGAGGTCGAGACGTCGCTAAGGCTCGTCGCACCTGACGCCACGGCCTTGCCGGTGCGTGCCAGTCTGCGTTACGACCCAGCTGATCCGTATGCGGTTCATGTCCTGTTCCATGCCGAATCGGCCGGGGGCGAGGCAGTCAGCTGGTCCTTCGCCCGTGAACTGCTGGTGACCGGTCTCGACGAGCCGGCCGGCATCGGCGACGTGCGGGTCTGGCCCTGGGCCACCCCGCGCGGCGACTTCGTCGCCCTGGCGCTGTCGTCGCCCGACGGCAACGCCCTCTTCGAGGTGCCGCGGAGCGTACTCGTGCGCTTCCTGCGGCGGACCTACGTCGTGGTGCCACGCGGCCGCGAGGCCGAGCACCTCGACGTCGACACGGCGGTGAACCGCCTGCTCGCCGGTCGCTGAACGACCGGGCAACCGGCCCACACCGGGGCCGCGCGGATCTGCCGAGTCCGCGCGGCTCCGGCTACCCGGGGGTACGCGGACAGCGTCCCGCCCCCGGTGGTGCTCAGCCGTGGGTGGTGATGCCACCGTCCACCGGGATGACGGCACCGGTCAGGTAGGCCCCGGCGCGCGACGACAGGTAGATCGCGGTGCCCGCCATGTCCTCCGGCCGGCCGATGCGGCCCAACGGCACCTGCGCCGCGATGGCCGCACGCGACCCGGGGTCCCCCAGCGCGAACGCCATCATCTTGCTCTCGAACGGTCCGGGCGCGATCGCGTTGACGGTGATCTGCTCGCCGGCGAGCTGGTGTGCCAGGCTGCGGGTGAGCATGTGCACGGCCGCCTTGGTGGCGGAGTACGCGTACACCTCCATGAACGGGACGCGCAGGCCGTCGACGGACCCGATGTTGATGACGCGGGCGGGGTCGTCGGCGCTGGCGCCGGCGCGCAGGGCCGGCAGCAGCGCGGTGGTGAGCCGGAAGACGGCCTTGACGTTGACCGCCCAGAGCTTGTCGAATGCGGCCTCCGGGTACGACTCCAGGGGTGCGCCCCAGGTCGCGCCCGCGTTGTTGACCAGGACGTCGAGCGTGTCGACCCGTTCCCGGACGGCGGCGGCGAGCCCCTGTGCGCCCTCGTCGTTGCCGAGGTCGGCCGGGATCGCCTCGCACCGGCCCTCGGTGGAGAGCTCCTTGGCGACCGCCTCGCAGACGTCGGCCTTGCGGGACGAGATGATCACGTGCGCCCCGGCCCGGACGAAGCCCTGCGCGATCATCAGGCCGATACCCCGCGAACCACCGGTGACCAGGACCGTCTTGCCGTCGACCGAGAACAGATCCGTCATGTCCATCCCATCGTGTCGTCCACCGCCGAAGGCGGCCCGAACCGGAGCTACCGCCCGGTAACGTAGCCCGGCCGCCGAAGCGAGAACAACCCCCGGCCGGGATGCAATGGCCGTGACCTCGGGCTACCGTCGCAGGTGATGGTCCCTCCCGGTCAGCTCACCCCCGTCCCGCTCCCCGGCGCCGGCGCCGGCGCAGCCCCGATCGACACCCTCACGCTAGGTGATCTCGCGCCCGGTCCCGGGTGGCGGCGCCCGGTGCTGGTGAACCGCGACCTGCTGGTCCTGACCACCGGCGGCCACGGCACGGCGGACCTGGACTTCCGTCCGCTTCCCTGCCGGCCCGGCACCCTGCTGCGGGTGCGGGCCGGGCAGGTGCTGCGCTGCACCGTCCCTCCGCTGGACGCCACGGTGGTGCGCTGGGACGCCGAGGTGCTGCGCGGGTTCGAGGTGGATCTCGACGCGGTCCCGCCGTGGCGACAACTCGTCGGCGAGGACGAGGACGCGGTGATCAACGAGGTGACCCAGCTGGCCGTCGACGCTCACCGGCACCGGGACGTACCCGCCGCCCAGGCGCTGCTCCGTCACCAACTCGCCGTCCTGCTGCTGCGGCTGTCGCTGCTTCCCGGCGTCGCGCCGTCGACCGCGCCGCGCGCCGAGGCGGCCACCTACCAGCGGTTCCGCCGGGAGGTGGAACGCGGCTACCCGCACAGCCGCCGCGTGGAGGACTACGCGGCCCAGCTCGGCTGCTCGGTGCGGACGCTGACCCGCGCCTGCCTGGCCGTCACCGGTCGCAGCGCCAAGCAGGTGCTCGACGAGCGGGTGGCGCTCCAGGCCAGCCGGCTGCTGGCGGCCACCGACGAGCCGATCGCCCGGATCGGTCGCCGGCTGGGGTTCACCGAGCCGACCAACTTCGGCCGGTTCTTCACCCGGGAGGTCGGCTCCAGCCCCGGCGCCTTCCGCGCCGCCCGCGACCAGCCTCTGGCCGGAGCCGCCCGGCCCGCCGCGGGGCAGCCCGCGCCGCCCGGGTCCGCGCCGCCCGAGCCCGGCGACCGGACGCCCTCACCGGCGACGTCCCCGGCCGGTCGGGAGAAGCCGACGAACGGGCGGCTCGTGCGTCCGCGCCCACCTGCCGACGCGACGGGCACCCGCCGCCCGGCATGATGGCAGGGTGCAGATCTCCGCGCGCGGCGACTACGCGGTACGGGCGGCGCTGAGCCTCGCCACCGCGTACCCTCACCTGCTCTCCACCCAGGCCATCGCGGCGGAGCAGGACATGCCCCGCAAGTTCCTGGAGGCGGTCCTGGCCGACCTGCGCCGGGGCGGCATCGTCCGGGCGCAGCGCGGCGCGGAGGGTGGCTACACCCTGGCGCGTCCACCGCGGGAGGTGACCGTCGGCGCGGTGCTGCGGGCGGTCGAGGGCCCGCTGGCCGGGGTGCGCGGCCTGCGCCCGGAGGAGACCCGGTACGAGGGCTCGGCGGAGAACCTGCCCGGGCTCTGGGTGGCCGTCCGCGCGGCGGTGCGCCGGGTCGTCGACGAGGTCAGCCTCGCCGAGATCGTCAGCGGGCGTCTCCCCGCGCACGTCCGGAAGTTGACGGCGCTGCCGGACGCCTGGGAGCCACGCTGATGCCGACCCCGACCCTGCGCACCGACCGGTTGGTGCTCCGGGCGTACCGGCCGGACGACGCGGAGGACTTCGTCGCCCTGCTCAGCGACGCGGAGGTGGGCCGCTTCATGGGCGACGGGCCGCTGGCCACGCAGGAGGCGGCGGAGCTGTTCGGCCGGGTGTTCACCGTGGTCTACGCCGAGGACCTCTTCAACGTCTGGGCGGTGCACCACGACGGCCGGTACGTCGGGCACGCCGAGATCAAGCGGACCGACCAGGTCGACGGCCACGAGATCGTGTACGCGCTGGCGAAGCCGGCCTGGGGTGTCGGGCTCGGCACCGAGCTGGCCCGGGCCCTCGTCACGTACGGGTTCGACACCCTCGGCCTGCCGCGGGTGCACGCCACCGTCGCCGACGCCAACCGGGCCAGTCTCGCCCTGCTGACCCGGGTCGGCTTCGTCCACGAGCGCGACATCGCCGAGGCCCACGGCGGCACCACCCGCGTCCTCACCGCCCACGCCCCGGATCCGGTCTAGAGCGGCACCAGCGGGGCCGTCCACCCTGGATCGGGCCCGGTTTCGCGATTCGTGGTTCCGGGCATGTTCACGTTCGACAGGGCAGGGAAGGGAAATTGAAGGGAGCCACGCGATGGGTCTGATGTTCCGCAAGCGCAAGAAGTACGGCCCGATCATCCTCAACTTCACCGAGAACGGGTTCTCGTCCTGGAGCATCAAGATCGGTCGCTGGTCCTGGAACTCCAGGGCCAAGGCGCACCGTGTGGACCTGCCGGGCCCGCTGTCCTGGAAGCAGGACAAGAACCGGGCGTGACGTCCCGAGGTCGAACGGGGTGCCGGTGCTTCACCGGCACCCCGTTCGACTTCGTGCGTAAGGATTCGTGCGTAAGGAAGGGCCCCCCGTTAACGCCTCCGGTAGAAAAAGGGCCCCCGCTTAACGCGGGCGAGCGGCGGTGACGACCACGTCCCCGCCCAGCCGGCCGTGCTCCGGGTCGCGGGTCACCGCGCCCGAGGCGAGCAGCCCGGTCAGCGCCCGGACCGCGTCGGCCGCCCGGTAGACGGTCGAGGTGAGGGCGTACCGGCGCAGCTCCGTCACCGTACGCGGACCGGAGCGGGTCAGTTCGGCCAGCAACTCCCGGCGCAGCGGTCCGGGCTCCGGGTCGGCCGCGATGTCCAGCACCCGGCCGGCGGGGTCGGCCGGGTCGCGGTAGCGCACCCCGGCGTACTCGTCGACCGCCCACAGCGCCTCCTTGAACGCCTCCAGGCTCCGGTCGAACCCGGTGGCGAAGGCGAGCCGGCGCGCGGGCGTGCCGTCGGTGGGTACCAGATCGACCTCGGTGACCAGCGGAAACCCGGCGTCGGCGAGTGCCGGCCGGGTCGGGGGCACCGGGCCGGAGGAGACCAGGAGCACCTCGGCCGGCCGGCCGCCCGCCGCGCCGCGCAGCACCGCCGGGTCCACCGGCCCGTCCACGTACGACAGCAGGGGCGCGCCCGCCGCACCGGCCGCCTTCAGGGCGACCGGCAGCCGGTCCGGCCCACCGGGCACCAGGTGTACGGCAACCTCGCTCGGCAGGGCCGCCTCCGCGACGCCCAGCCGGGCCGCCAGCTCCGTCCCCCCGCCGGCGAGCACCACCACGGTCAACTGTCGACCGCGCAGCCGGTCGGCGTACTCGGCCACGGCGCCCAGGGCGGCCTCCGGCGTCCCGGAGTCGTCACCGGCGTACGCCAGGACGACGGTGGCCCGCCGCGCGCGGTGGGCGACGCCCGGCAACCAGACCTCGAGGTGTCGGACGAGCAGTTCGCGCAGGACGGCGTCGGTCGGCATGCTGCCGTTCTACCCCACCCGCCCGCCGCGTGGACGGGCGGAGGGGCAACCCGCCGCGTGTCAGGCGGGGACGGAGATGCCGACGCCGCCGCGGGTCTGGCCGCCGTAGCGCCGGCGTTCGGCGTCCAGGTCGAGGCGGCCGATGCGCTTGCGGGCGGTGAGGGCGGTCTCGTCGAGGAGCGCGGCCGGCACCAGCCAGACGATCTCGAACTCCAGCCCGTCGGGGTCCTGCCCGTAGAGGCTCTTGGTGGTGCCGTGGTCGGAGCTGCCGACCAGGGCGCCGGCGGCGGCGAGCCGCTGGGCGGTGGCGGCCAGCTCGTCGAGGGTGTCGACCTCCCAGGCCAGGTGGTACAGGCCGACGGTGGAGCGACCGGCGGCGGAGCGACCGGCGGCGGCACCGATCTCGAACAGGCCGAGGTCATGGTCGTTGGTGGAGTCGGGGGCCTGGAGGAAGGTGGCGCCCCGGAAGCCGTCCGGCGTCATCGCGACCGGGCGGAAGCCGAGCACGTCACGGTAGAAGGCGACGCTGCGCTCCAGGTCGCTGACGTAGAGGACGGCGTGGTTGAGACGGTGGATTCCCATGCCACCGACGGTACGCCGATTTTGTTGAGCGTTCAACTAACTGCCGTATGATGGGCGTCATGACCCGTTGGCTGGACCCGGACGAGCAGCGCACGTGGCGGGCGTTCCTGACCGCCTCCCGGGGCCTGATGGAGACGCTCGACCGCGAGCTGCAACGCGACGCGGGGATGCCGCACGCCTACTACGAGATCCTGGTCCGCCTCTCCGAGGCACCCGACCGGCGGCTGCGGATGAGCGACCTCGCCCAGGTCAGCGGCTCGTCGCGCAGCCGCCTCTCGCACGCGGTGAGCCGCCTGGAAGCGGCCGGCTGGGTGCGCCGCGAGGACTGCCCCACCGACCGACGCGGGCAGGTCGCGCTGCTCACCGACGCGGGCTTCGCGACCCTCGCGGCCGCCGCGCCCGGGCACGTGGAAGGCGTACGCCGGCACCTGTTCGACGCGTTGAGCCCGGCCCAGGTCGACCAGCTACGCCGGATCAGTGAGGCCCTCGTGGACCATCTCCGGGAAACCTGACCGGCGCGGGTCTTGTACTTACCGTCGTCGGATGAGCACGATGGGGCGTGCCCTCCGGCTTCGGTGACCTGACTGACCAAGCGCATCACCTGGTGTCCACCGGCGACCTCGCCGGCGCCCAGCGGCTTCTCGCCGACGCGCTGACCGACGCCGACCCGCGCCCGGCCAACGCCACGCCCGAGCTGGCCGAGGCGGCCGGCCTCCAGGCGCGCGTCCTGGTCGCGCTCGGCGAGCCGCACTCCGCGCGGGGCTGGGCCGCCTTCGCGTACGCGGCCGCGACCCGGCTGCACGGCCGATCCGACCAGCGCACCATCGCCGCCGCGGCCACCCTGGCGGCGGTGCTGCACCGGGTGGGCAGCTGGTCCCGCGCCGCACGGCTCTACCAGGAGGTGATCATCGAGCTGACCGCCGCGGACGGGCCGGAGTCGCTGCGGGTGCTCGCCGCGCACGCCGACCTGGCCACCGTCGAGTACGCGCGCGGCCAGTGCCAGGCGGCCCGGGACCGGCTCGCCGACGCCTGGGAGCTGCACCGCGAGGTGTACGGCGACGGCCACCCCAGCGGCATCAAGATGCTCGCCCGGCTGGGCGCGATGCAGCGCGACTGCGGCGAGTTCACCGAGGCGCACGACAACCTGGCGCTGGCCCGGGAGCTGTGCCGGCAGCACCTACCGGCGGACGATCCCCTCGCGGCGCAGGTGGCGAGCCTGGCCCGGGCCGCCGCGAACCCCGACCACGTCTGCGCGGACACCACCCCGGTCGACCGGGACACCCCGATCGTGCCGACCGCCCGGACGCCCCCACCCGGCGACGGGCCCGCCCCGCCGCACGCGTACCACCCCTCCCAGGCCGGCTACCGGCCCGCCGAGCCGCCGCCGCAGCACACCGACCCGACGCACACCGTGCCGTCGCCCCGGCAGCCGGTGGACGGACCGGCCGACACCACGCCGGCCGACCAGGGCTGGTGGCCGCCCGAGCACGACCGGCGCGAGGAGCCCGCCGTCCCCCCGTCGGTGGTCCCCCTGGCCGGCACCGACGAGGCCGACGGCGTGCACCGGGTACGCCACCACACGGCCCGGGAGCCGAGCGACGAGCCGTACATCCCGTCCCGGCTGCTGCCGGTGCCGGTGCACCGCGCGCCCGCGCCCCCGCGCAACCGGATGCTGCCGCTCGTCGCGGGCGGCGTGGCGGTAGTGCTGCTGGGCGCCGCGGCCGTGGTGGCCGGGGTGTCCCGCTTCGACGGCGACGACGAACCGCCCGCACCGGCCGCGAGTGGCACACCCGGACCCGTCCCGAGCGGCACCACACCGCCGGCCACCACCGCACCCGCACCCACCGGCCCGACGGCCGGCGCCCCCGCCCCGCCGGGCAGCCCACCCGGCGCGCTCGCCCTGCGGGACAACCGCGACAGCGTCGTGCTGCGCTGGACGTACCCAGCCGGCGGTGAGGGGCCGGTGGTCATCTCCGGGGGCCGGGCCGGCCAGACGCCGAACGCCTTCGCCAACCTGCCCGCCGGCACCACCGAGTTCATCGCCTACAACCTCAACCGCAGCACCGACTACTGCTTCACGGTGGGGGTGGTCTGGTCCGCCGACACGATCGCCACCAGCAAGGCGGTCTGCACGAAGCGCCGTTGACCGACCGGTGATCGTCTGCGCCTCAGCGGTCCGACACGCCGGCCGCCGGACCGGTCACGCGCAGACGATCACCGTCCGGCTCCTCGCCGGGCAGGACCGGCAGCAGCACCTCCACCCGCAGGCCCGGAGGCGGATCGGCGTCGGCGAGGTGGATCCGGCCGCCGGCCCGGCGGGTCAGCTCCCGCACGATGGCCAGCCCGAGCCCCGCGCCGCCCACGTCGCGGTCCCGGCCCGGGTCGAGCCGGGTGAACCGGCCGAAGACCCGCTCCCGGTCCGCGGCGGGGATGCCGGGCCCGTCGTCGGTCACCGTCACCCGGTGGTACGCCCCGACGCCGCCCTCCCCCGCACCCGGCTCGACCGCCAGCACCACCTCGGTGCGCGCGTGCCGGACCGCGTTGTCCACCAGGTTGGTGAGGATGCGGCGCAGCTCGTCGGGGTCCCCCACCGTCCACGCCGGAGCGGCCGGGGCGACCAGGCGCACCGGCGGCGACGGGTACCGGGCGGCCACCGAGGCGAGCAGCCCGCCCAGCTCCACCGGCCCGGCCGACCGGACGGCGGGCGCCTCGTCGGTGCGGGCGAGCAGCAGCAGGTCGTCCACCAACCGGCTGAGCCGCTCCACGTCGGTCAGCAGGTTCACCGACACCGCCGGCCAGTCGGTGCGGTCCGCCAACCGCTGCGCGACCTCCAGCTCCGTCCGCATGTTGGTCAGCGGGCTGCGCAGCTCGTGCGCGGCGTCGGCGACGAAGGCCCGCTGCCGGTCCCGGCCGGAGCGCAACCGGTCCAGCATGTCGTTCAGGGTGACCGCCAGCCGGTGGATCTCGTCCTGCGACGCCGGTACCGGCAGCCGCCCGCTCCCGTCCCGGCCGGTGATCTCCTCGGCACCCCGGCGCAGCGCCTCGACCGGGCGCAGGGTCGCGCCCACCACCCGCCAGGCGACCGCCGCGAGCACGGCCACCAGCAGCGGGAAGCTGACCAGCAGGATGGTCCGGACCACGTGCGCGCTCTGCCGGACGTCGCCGAGCGACCGGGCGACCAGGACGGTGAGCGGGTCCTCGGCGGTGCCCGCCGGCACGGCGACGACCCGAACCGGCCCGGTCAGGCCGACCCGCTCCCCCGACACGGTCAGCCGGGTCGGGGCGTCCCGATCGACCTGATCCGGCCGGACCATCGGCACCAGCCGGTCGGCGTCGATCGAGGCCGCCCGGACGCGGCCCTGCGCGTCGATGACCTGCACCCGGACCTGCCCTCCGGCGACCGGCAGCGGGTCGGACAGGGCATCCTCGGCGGCCAGCAGGGCCACCGCGTCGGCGGTGCGGAACGCCTCGGTGTCGACGGTGCGGTGCAGGGACCAGGTGAGCACGCCGAGCAGCACCAGCCCACCGACGGCCAGGCCGACCGACACACCGAGCACACCGATCACCATGAGGCGGCCCCGCAGGCCGAGCGCGGCCCGCAGCCGCCGCCACGGCCGGCGCACCGGCGCCGGCGGGGCGCCGGGACTCACGGCACCGCCTTGGCTCGCGACTGCGGGGCTCGCAACACCGGCTCACTCCTCGCGCTCACGTAGCGAGCCGGTAGCCGACGCCGCGCACGGTCTCCAACCGCTCACGGCCGATCTTGCGCCGCAGGTAGCCGACGTAGACCTCGACGGCGTTCGGGGCGGTCTCCATCCCGGCGTCCCACACGTGGTCCAGCAGCTCGGTCTTCGACACGACCTCGCCCGCCCGCCGCATCAGGTAGTCCAGCAGCGCGAACTCCCGCGCGGTCAGGGCCACCTCGGCATCCGCCCGGGTCACCCGCCGCCGCGCGGGATCCAGCCGCAGGTCCCCGACGGTCAGCACGGTCGGGCGCTCGGGAGCGCCGCGCCGCAGCAGCGCCCGCAGCCGCGCCAGCAGCACCACGTACGAGAAGGGCTTGGTGAGGTAGTCGTCGGCGCCGCAGTCCAGCCCGTCGGCCTGGTCGTACTCGCCGTCCTTGGCCGAGAGCATGAGCACCGGCAGCCAGTGCTCCTCGGCGCGCAGCCGGCGGACCACCTCGTAACCGGAGAGGCCGGGAAGCATCACGTCGAGGATCATCGCGTCGTAGCCGCCGTGTCGGGCGGCGTCCAGCCCGGCCGGGCCGCTCGCCGCGACATCCACCGCGAACCCCTCGGCCGCCAGGCCGCGTTGCAGCGCCGACGCCAACCGGGACTCGTCCTCCACCACCAGCAACCGCACGGAGTCAAGGGTGCCACCCCTACGCTCGCACCCGTAGGGGAGTTCCTCAGCACCTTCACAGCGTGGACCGGGCAGGATGTGTCCCAGGAGGTGCCCACATGTCCGTCCTGAAGAGCCGTCCCGTCCTGCGCTGGCTGGTCCCACTGACCGCCGCCGTGACCGTCGTGGGCGGAGGTGCCGCGATCGGCACGTTCGCCGCCCAGGCCGAGCCGAGCCTGCCGCCCCGGACCGCCGCCCAGCTCCTGGTCGACCTGCAGACGTCCCGCCTCGACGGGTTGTCCGGCACGGTCGTCCAGCGCGCCGACCTCGGCCTGCCGCCGCTGGTCGGGCTGGTCGGCGGCAACGAGCTGACCACCCTGCTGACCGGTACGCACACCCTGCGGGTGTGGCACTCCGGGCCGGACAAGCAGCGCGTCGCCCTGCTCGACACCCTCGGCGAGCAGGACATCGTCCGCAACGGCCGGGACGTGTGGACCTGGAACAGCCGGACCAACTCCGCCACCCACCGCGTGCTGCCCGCCGAGGCCGGACGCGAGTCGGCACCCGAGCTGCCGGCGACGCCGCAGGAGGCGGCCGACCGGGCGCTCGCGGCGATCGACCCGAGCACCGAGGTGAGCGTCGGCCGGGCCGCCACGGTGGCCGGGCGGGACGCGTACGAGCTGGTGCTCGCCCCGCGCGACGCCGCCTCGCTGGTCAGCCAGGTCCGCATCGCCATCGACGCCCGCGAGCACGTGCCGCTGCGGTTCGAGGTGTTCGCCGACGGCAGCGACTCCCCGGCGTTCGAGATGGCCTTCACCCAGATCTCGTACGCCCGGCCGGACGCCGACCAGTTCACCTTCAACCCGCCGCCGGGCGTGACGGTGACCGAGGAGAAGGCCGAGGCGCGGCCCGCCGAGGATCGGGGCAAGCCGGCCGACGGGAAGAAGCCGGACGTGCGTACGGTCGGCGAGGGCTGGGCCACGGTGGTGGTCGCGCGGGTCGACGGCGCGGGACCGGCGCGCGAGAAGCGCGACGCCGCGGCGGCCGACGAGCCGGACGTGGGCGCGCTGCTCGGCAGCCTGCCGGCGGTCCGCAGCGACTGGGGCAGCGGTCGGCTGTTCTCCACCAAGATGGTCAACGTGCTGCTCACCGACGACGGCCGGGTGATCGCCGGGGCGGTGACCCCGGAGCGGCTCTACGAGGTGGCCAGGGGCTGAGCGACACCACAGCCTGATCGGGGGTCCGCGCGCGGCGCGGGCCCCCGTGGTCGTTTGCGGCGGGAACGCGACCGGCGGGCAGTGGCCCGGGACTCGCCGTGCGGGCTTGGTCCGGTACGCCGGCGGACGGTATCTTTCTCAGTTCAGGCAACAAAAAAGAACGGCTCAAAGGCCGTTCTCGGAAAGATACTAACCAATTGGGAGACGGCTTGTCAAGGCACTCCGGCGGTCCCGGTGAAGCGCAGCCCGACGACGAGATCGGCCGCGAGCAGGAGTACGTCTCGATGCTCTACGGGCGCCTGGACGGGCTGCGCGACCAGTCGTGCCGCCGGCTGACCGAGGAACTGCGCGCCACCGGTGGCACCCTGCAGGCCCGCTCCCAGCGCGACGGCGCCGTCCAGATGTACGCCGACCAGGTCGAGCAGTACTCCGCGGTGGAGAACGGCCTCTGCTTCGGCCGGCTCGACACCGACGACGGCGGTCGCCACTACATCGGCCGGATCGGCATCTTCGACACCACCGGCGACTACGACCCGCTGCTGATGGACTGGCGGGCCCCGGCGGCCCGCGCCTTCTACCTCGCCACCGCCGCGAACCCCCAGGGCGTACGCCGCCGGCGGCACCTGCGTACCCGGCACCGGAAGGTCACCGGCCTCAACGACGAGGTCCTCGACATCGAGGCCGCCTCACCCACGGCGCACGAGGAGCTGACCGGTGAGGCGTCGCTGCTGGCCGCCCTCAACGCCGGCCGGACCGGCCGGATGCGCGACATCGTCGAGACCATCCAGGGCGAGCAGGACCGGATCATCCGGGCCGACCTGCCGGGCGTGCTGGTGGTCCAGGGCGGGCCGGGCACCGGCAAGACCGCGGTGGCGCTGCACCGGGCGGCGTACCTGCTCTACACCCACCGCCAGCAGCTCTCCACCCGAGGGGTGCTGCTGGTCGGCCCGAACGCGACGTTCCTGCGCTACATCTCCCAGGTGCTGCCCGCGCTGGCGGAGACCGGCGTCCTGCTGCGTACCCCGGCCGACCTCTTCCCCGGCGTCAACGCCCGACGCGTCGAGTCGGCCGAGGCGGCGGCACTGAAGGGCCGCCCGGTCATGGTCGACGTGCTGGGCGCCGCCGTCCTTGACCGGCAGTGGGTGCCCGACGAGCCCCTGGAGATCGAACTCCCGCAGCGGGAGGTCCTGACGCTGGCCCCGGAGACGGTCCGGGTGGCCCGGGACCGGGCCCGGCGGTCGGGCCGGCCGCACAACCTGGCCCGCGCGGTGTTCGACGTCGAGATCGTCTACGCCCTCGCCGGCCAGGTGGCCGAGCGCATCGGCGCCGACCCGCTCGGCGGGGAGAACCTGCTGGACGAGGCCGACGTCGCCGAGATCCGCCGCGAGCTGCGCGAGGAACCGGAGGTGAAGGCCGTACTGGACCGGCTCTGGCCGCTGCTCACCCCGCAGCGCCTGCTCGCCGACCTGTTCGCCGACTCCGACCGGATCGCCACCGCCGCGGCGACGCTGACCGACGCGGAGCGGGCCCTGCTGCACCGCGAGCCGGGCGGCTGGACGCCGGCCGACGTCCCGCTGCTCGACGAGGCGGCCGAGCTGCTCGGCGAGGACGACCGCGCCGCGGCGGCCCGCCGGGAACGGATCCGGGCCTTCGAGCGGGAGTACGCCGAGGGCGTGCTGGAGATCGCCCGGGGCTCCCGGTCGATCGACGTGGAGGACGAGGCCGACGGCGGCGAGATCCTCGGCGTCACCGACCTCATCGACGCCGACCGGCTGCTGGAACGGCAGGAGGAGGCCGAGCGGCTGACCACCGCGCAGCGCGCCGCCGCCGACCGGAACTGGGCGTTCGGCCACGTCATCGTCGACGAGGCGCAGGAGCTGTCGCCGATGGCGTGGCGGCTGCTGATGCGCCGCTGCCCGAGCCGGTCGATGACGATCGTCGGTGACGTGGCGCAGACCGGCGCGCTGTCCGGTACGCCCTCGTGGGCCGAGGCGCTGGAGCCGTACGTGGCGCAGCGGTGGCGACTGGAGGAGCTGACGGTGAGCTACCGCACCCCGGCCGAGATCATGGCGGTCGCCGCCGACGTGCTCACCGAGATCGACCCGGCGCTGCGCCCGCCCCGCTCCGTCCGCGCCAGCGGCGTACCGCCGTGGGACCGTACGGTGCCGGCGGACCGGCTCATCGCGGAGCTGGTCGCCGCGGCCACCCGGGAGGCGGCGGACCTGGCGGGCGGACGACTCGGCGTAATCGTGCCCGCCGGCCGGGTCGACGAGCTGGGCGCAGCGCTCACCGCCGACCTGCCCGAGGCCGCCGTCGGCGAGCACCCGGAGCTGGAGAGCGCCGTGGTGGTGCTGACCGTCGCCCAGGCCAAGGGCCTGGAGTTCGACTCGGTCCTCCTGGCCGACCCCGACCGCATAGTCCAGGAGTCCCCAAGAGGCCGAAGCGACCTCTACGTAGCCCTCACCCGCGCCACCCAACGCCTGGGCATCCTCCGCCCCGCCTAACCCCACCCCACCCCACCCACCCCACCCACCCACCCGCCGCCCGCCGCCCTCCCCGGTGATCAAGGGGTTTGCGTCAGGATCCGCGCTCCGGCTTGACGCAAAGCCCTTGATCAACGCGGGCGGTGGGTGGGGTGGGTGGGGCGGGGTGGGGCGGGGTGGGGTGGGTGGGGTGGGTGGGTTACTGGTCGAAGGTGGAGTTGCCGGGGCCGGTGGCTGTGGTGGACTGGTCGCTCGTTGAGCCGCCGGTTGGGGTGCTGAGGCCGCCCGTGGTGGCGTCACCGGTCGTGGTCGGTGCGACCTTGCCGGGATGGCGTTCGGGTTGGCGGGCCAGCCGGCGCACGCTCGCCGGGCCGGCGGTGCCACCGGTCGTCGTGACCGCACCCTGACCGCGGGTGGGACCGCCGTCGCGCAGCACCTGCGGGTCGACCCGGACGTGAGCCGGGTCGTCCGGGTCCTCGTCCTGGATCACCCGCTGCACGTCGGTCTGGGGCACGGTCACCTCGTCCAGGGCCCCCTCGCCGTACACCTCACCGGCGATTCGGTCCTCGGCCCGCCGGGCGGCGTCCTGTCGCATGTCGTCCTCACGCATGTCGATTCACCTCGCAGAAGACGTCGGTGATCTCAGCGTGCCCGGCCACCGCCCGGCCAAACCCGCAGCGCCCGCCGGCCGACCCCAACCGCGACCCCCAGTACGGCCCGGCCTTCGCCACGGACCGGACATCCGCACCTCCAGCGACGGTACGGGCTCAAGGTGATCCCGTACACCGTCAACGATCCGGCGGTCATGCAGCGCGTCGTGGACCTGGGCGTCGACGGCATCATCACCGACAACCCGGACCTGCTGGTCCGGGTGGCGGTCCGTAACGGCCTGCGCTGAGCGCGGCGCCGGGCGGCACAGGGTCACGGCCCGCCCGGCGCCGCGACAACTATCCGGCCGGAGGTGGGTGTTACTGCCCCCGACGGGTCGGGTAGTCGCAGGGTGCCCCCGGCAGGAACGCGAACCGCGCCGTGGCCGACACACGGTGGCGGGGCGGGGGACTCATCAAATCCGAGGAGGACCCGATGAGCACGCAGGCAGCAAGCACCCGGCCGATGAACCGTCCGCAGGCCGACGTGCAGAACCGCACGCAGATGCAGGAACGCGCCACCATGGACCGCGCGGCCACGGAGACGCCCACCCGTCCGATGCCGATGGCGCACGACGGACGGCGCGAGGCGGTCCAGGCGCCCGGTACCGAGACCAAGCCGTCGCTGCGGACGACCGAGTTCTGGGTCTACATCGCCGCGGTCATCGGTGTCCTCGCCGCGTCCCAGTTGGTAGGCAAGAACTCCGCCGGGGTGGACATCTTCCGGGCCGACAACGCCTGGTTCATGATCACCTTGCTGACCCTCGGTTACCTGGGCAGCCGGGGTCTGGCCAAGGCGGGTAGCAACTTCCGCAGCGGTGACGAGCGCAAGGCCCGGCACTGACCGGCGCACCACCGCGTAACACCACGATGCCCTCCGGGATCCGTCCCGGGGGGCACCGTCGTGTGGAGGGCTACTCCTCGAAGCCGCCGAAGTCACCCTCGAAGGCGTCCTCGATCATCTCGCCGGCGACCATGCCGCCGGCCATACCGAGCGCCGCGCCGGCGACCATGCCGCCCATGCCGGGACCCCGGCGGTGACCGGCGTACGGGTTGCCGAAGCCACCCTGCGCCCGCAGGCCGCCGTAGCGGGAGGTGGTCTCCTTGAGCCAGCCGTCCACCACCTGCGCCCAGTCGACCCGGTCGGCGTCGGCGTGCGAGACCTGGTAGCGACCGAAGACGTCGTGGCCGGCACTCAGGAACCCGCCGCGCTTGTCGCACTCCAGGATGACGTCCACGCCCTGCCGGCTGGTGACGAAGGTCAGCTCGACCTCGGTGATGAGCTGCGCGTACTGGGGCGCGGCGAAGAACTCGATCTCCTGGTAGAACGGCAGGGTCTGCTGGGTGCCCCGGATGTGGCCCCGCTCCAGGTCGGCGTGCTTGAACCGGAACCCGAGCCGCTGGAAGGCCTCCAGGATCCGCTCGTGCACCGGCAACGGGTGCACGTTGACCTGGTCCAGGTCGCTCTTGTCGACCGCGCGGGCGATCGCCAGCTCGGTGCGCAGGCCCATGGTCATGCCGTGCAGGCGCTGGCCGTACACGTCGGTGATCGGGGTCTCCCACGGCACCGGGAGCTGGAACGGCAGGGACATCTGCTGCTTCGGGGCGAGCTGGAGCGCGCCGCTGACCGGCATCCGATGGAACTCCATCACCCCGGCGAACTCGTGGTCGCCGCCCTCGATCTCCACCCGGGTGACCAGGCCGATGACGACCTGCTCGATGTTCGCCGGCGCGTCACCGCCGACCAGGTTGACCTGCCCGTCCAGGGTGAGGCCGGGTCGGGTGTTGGGGTTCGTCAGGACCGTGTCCACGCTCGGACCGCCCACGCCGAACGCGCTCAACATCTTCTTGAAGACCATCGGAACTCCCGGATACCGATCCCCGCTCCGATCTGGAACGGGTCGTTGCTGCGGACCCTATCCAGATGCCCTGTGAGATGGCTGTGAAGCACGCCGGAGCGGCGATACGAGTAGATCCATCGGCGACTCAAGGGCGGATACCAGTTGCTAGAGATATCTTTCTAAAGCAATCTCTAGCGTATGACCGACGAGGCGCCTCAGCGTTCGATCAGGCTCACCGACCCGCGGGCCCTGCGGGCGTACGCGCATCCGCTCCGGATGCGTCTGATCGGGCTGCTGCGCAGCGACGGCCCGATGACCGCGACTCAGGCTGCCGCCCGGCTCGACGACAACGTGCCGAACTGCTCGTTCCACTTGCGACAGCTCGCCAAGTACGGGTTCGCCGAACGCGTTCCCGGGGCGGACAGCCGAGAACGGCCCTGGCGGGCCACCGCACGAGACACGTCCTGGGACGACGACTCCGACGACCCGGCCATGAAGGCCGCCACGGACCAGCTCAACAGTGTGATGCTTGCCCTCTTCGTGCAACGCGCGCAGGACTACCTCGCGGTCCGCGGCGACGAGCCTGTCGAGTGGCGGGCCGCCGCCGGCTTCGGGGACGCGCTGCTGCACGTCACCGCCACTGAGCTGCGCGAGCTCACGGAGGACATCGACGCGCTGCTGGCCCGGTACGACGAACGGGTTGCTGACCCGGCGAGACGCCCGCCCGGCTCTCGCCCGGTGCAGATCATCCAGATGGCGGTGCCGCGTGGACCCGTACCCGCCGAGGACCGGCAAGCGGAGACGGACCGTGATTGAACCCCTCGTCCTCACCGAACCCGCACCGCCGCGCCGGCCGCACATTCCCAAGCTGCTGCGGCAGACGGCCTTCCGCCGCTACTGGTCAGCGCAGACCGTGTCGCTCTTCGGCGACCAGATCACCGAGCTCGCCGTGCCACTGCTGGCCGTGCTCGCGATCGGCGCCGGACCCGCCGAGATGGGCTACCTGACCGCCGCCGCGCTGCTGCCGAACCTGTTCTTCTCCCTGCCGGCCGGCGCCTGGGTGGACCGGTACCCGCGTCGCCGCCAAGTAATGATCATCGCTGACCTCGGCCGGGCGGGCCTTCTCCTGGCCGTGCCGCTGCTGTGGTGGGCCGACGCCCTCAACCTACCGTTGCTCTGTGTTGTGGCCTTCCTGATCGGGACCCTCTCGGTGTTCTTCGAGGTGGCACACAGCAGCCTGTTCGCCGCCCTGGTCCGGCGACCGGACTACGTGGCCGCCAACAGTCTGATCAACGGCAGCAGAGCCATGTCGTACGTGGCCGGCCCGAGCATCGGTGGCGTGCTCGTCCAGGTGCTCACCGCCCCGGTCGCACTGGTCGCCGACGTGCTCACCTACCTGACGTCGGCTGTCTTCCTCGCCCGGACAAGGGTCACCGAGCGTCCCGTCCAGGCCGGCCCCGGCCTGGGCATGGCCGCCGGCGTGCGGTACGTGGCCCGCTCTGCGGTCCTTCGGGCGCTCCTGCTCGGTGCCACCACCCTCAACCTGTTCAACTACATGTTCGCCGCGCTCTTCCTGCTGTACGTGACCACCGAACTGGACGTCTCCCCCGGCCTGCTGGGCCTGATCATCGGAGCCGGCGCGTTCGGCGGCCTGCTCGGCGCAACGATCGCCGGCCCGGTCAGTCGCCGGATCGGCATCGGCCCCGCGGCGATCCTCGGCCTCGTCGTCTTCCCGGCCCCACTGATCCTCGTACCGCTGGCCGGCGGACCACGACCGCTGGTGGTCGCGCTGCTGGTCACCGCCGAGTTCGTCTCCGCGCTGGGCGTCATGGTCCTCGACATCGCATACGGATCGGTGCAGATCGCGGCCACACCGGAGACGATGCTCGCCGTGGTCTCCGGCTTCAAACGCACCGTCAACTACGGCATCCGGCCGGTCGGCGCCCTGATCGGCGGCGCACTCGGCGCCGCGATCGGCGTACGCCCCGCCCTCTGGATCGCCACCGTCGGCGCCCTGCTCGGAGTGCTCTGGGTCCTCTTCTCCCCGCTGCGCACCATGCGCCAACTGCCCGAGGAGGAGTGAGTGCTCCGCCCGGCGCCCCGTTCTGGGGCGCCTGCCGTGGCGGTCAGCAACCGCGGCCTCCGCAGCTCGATCAGGCGGCTGGTCAGAACGACACAGGATCCACGACGATCAGCTCACCCACCTGGTCACCGATCTGGCTGCGCGCCTCGGCCGGCAGGCCGACGTCGGTGACCAGCAGGTCCGCCTCCTCCAGCGGCGCGATGGTGGCGATACCGATGGTCTCCCACTTGGTGTGGTCGGCGAGCACCACCAGCCGGCGGGCGGCGTTGATGAGACAGCGGTTCACCCCCGCCTCAAGCAGGTTCGGCGTCGTGAAGCCGGTCCGCGGGCTCATCCCGTGCACGCCGAGGAAGAGCAGGTCCACGTTGAGCGTGCCGATCGCCGCCTCGGCCACCGGGCCGGTCAGAGCGTCCGACGGCGTCCGGATGCCGCCGGTCAGCACGACCGTCTGGTCGGCGCGCGGGTTCTGGTAGAGCGCGTCGGCGACCGGGATGGAGTTGGTCACCACGGTCAGGCCCCGCACGTCGGCGAGCAGGGTGGCCAGGGCGGCCGTGGTGGTGCCGGCGGACAGCGCGATCGCCATGCCGGGCTCGACCAGCGTGGCGGCCCGTTCGGCGATCGCCCGCTTCTCGGCCTGCTGCCGGATGGACTTGGCGGCGAAGCCCGGCTCCTCGGCGGAGCCGGGACCGGCCAGGGTCGCGCCGCCGTGCACCTTGTCCACCAGGCCCCGCTCGGCGAGCACCTCCAGGTCGCGGCGGATGGTCATGTCCGAGACCCCGAACCGGCTCACCAGGTGGCTGACGCGGACGCCGCCACGCTGCCGGATCAGGTCGAGGATGGCGGTCTGCCGCTGCTGGGCGAGCATCGAACCTCCTTGACGGCCGTGGGGAAGGGTAGTCGGCTCAGGCCGGATCCGCGGTGCGGGCCGCGTCCTCGCGTACCACGGCCACCTCGCCGGGGGCCACGGTCAGCTCGCCGGCGCAGGCCGCTCCGCCGAGCAGTTCGGTGCCGGTGACCGCCACCCGGGCCTCGGCGTCGGTGTGGTTGACGACGAAGAGCCAGCTGCGGTCGCCGGCCCGGCGCCGCACCACCTCCACCCCCGCCGGGACGTCGGCCGCCGGGCGGACGCCGGACTCGGCGACCAGCCGGGCCACCAGCGCGTCGGTGCCCTCGGAGTCCAGGCGGGTGCCGACGTACCAGGCCGCGCCGTCGCCGACCGCGTGCCGCGTCACCGCCGGCACGCCCGGCAGCGGCCCGTCGGCGTACGCGGCGAGCACCTCGGCGCCCTCGGCGTGCAGCCACTCGGTCCACACGTCGGCCGTCGAGCCGTCGTCAAGGTGGATCCGCTCCCCCGCCCGCAGCGGGAAGAACTCCTCGGTACGCACACCGAGCAGCTCGCGGAACGCTCCCGGGTAGCCGCCGAGGCGGATGTGGTCGTTCTCGTCGACGATGCCACTGAAGTACGTGACCAGCGCGGTGCCGCCGGCGGCGACGTACGCGCGCAGCGCCTCGGCGTGCGCGTCGCGGACCAGGTAGAGGGTCGGGACCAGGACCAGCCGGTAGCGCGACAGGTCGGCCGAGGGATGCACCACGTCGGCGGTGATCCCGGCCCGGAACAGCGCACCGTGCAGGGCGGTGAGCCGGTCGGCGTACGTGACGTCGACGCTGGGGTGCGAGTCCAGCTCGGCGCCCCACCACGCCTCGAAGTCGAACAGGATCGCCACCTCGGCGTCGACGCGGCTGCCGATCACCTCGGAGATCGCGGCCAGGTCCGCGCCCAGCCGGCAGACCTCCCGGAAGACCTTGGTGTCGGGCCCGGCGTGCGGGAGCAGCGCCGAGTGGAACTTCTCCGCACCGGCTCGGGAGGCCCGCCACTGGAAGAAGAGCACGCCGTCGGCGCCGCGCGCCACGTGCGCGAGGCTGTTGCGGCGCAACTGCCCCGGGGTCTTCGCGACGTTGCGGGGCTGCCAGTTGACCGCGCTGGTGGAGTGCTCCATCAGCAGCCAGGGGTCCCCGCCGGCGACGCCGCGGGTGTGGTCGGCGGCGAGTGCCAGCCCGAGGTGGGAGTCCGGGTCGGCGGCGGTGAGGTAGTGGTCGTTGGAGACGACGTCCACGTCGGACGCCCAGGAGTGGTAGTCCAGGTACTTGATGCCGGTGCCGATCATGAAGTTCGTGGTGACCGGCTGCCGGACCAGGCGGTCGAGCACCGTCCGCTCGGCGCGCAGCTGGGCCCGCTGCTCGTCGGAGGAGAAGCGCAGGAAGTCCAGCTGCTGGGTCGGGTTGGCGAAGGTCGGGGCGAGCCGGGGCGGGTTCACCTCGGCCCAGTCGCCGTACCGCTGGCTCCAGAACGCGGTGCCCCAGGCGGCGTTGAGGCCGTCCAGGCCGCCGTACCGCTCGCGCAGCCACTGGCGGAACGCCTCGGCGCTGACGTCGCAGTAGCAGTGCACGTTGTGGCAGCCCAGCTCGTTGGAGACGTGCCACATGACGACGGCCGGGTGCTCGGCGTACCGGGTGGCGACGGCCTCGACCAGGGCGAGCGACCGGTCCCGGAACACCGGCGAGCTGGGGCAGTACGCCTGGCGTCCGCCGGGCCACAGGATCGCGCCGTCGGCGCGGCGGGGAAGGGTCTCCGGGCGCCGGTGGGCGAGCCACGGCGGCGGGCTGGCGGTGGCGGTGGCCAGGTCGACGGCGATCCCGCCGCCGTGCAGCGTGTCGATCGCGCGGTCGAGCCAGCCGAAGTCGAACTCGCCGGGGGCGGGCTCCAGCAGGGCCCAGGAGAAGATGCCGACCGACACCAGGTTGACCCCGGCGCGGCGCATCAGTTCGACGTCCTCGGCCCACGTCGCTTCGGGCCACTGCTCCGGGTTGTAGTCGGCGCCGTACCAGATCCGGTCGCCCTGCCATCGCCGCATGGCTGCAGAGCGTGCCCCGACCTGCGAGGCAAGTCAACAGTTTCCAACATCGACATCGTTTCCAACGTTTACCTCATTACAGCCTTGTCACGACTGGGTTATCCGCGCCAGCCGCCCCTCTTGACAGCGCGGGAAGGGCGAGTAGTTTCAGGCGCCACTGGCAGTTCGTGTTTGCCAATGTGGATTCGCGATGGATCCGGATGTGGGATCACGAATGGCCGACCCGCCACCCCGTCACGGCCCTCGGGCGCAGCGCACCTCTTCATCCGCAGGAGGCACCATGTCCCGTCCCCGATCCCAAGCCGAGTACCTGGCCCGGCTCGTACCCCCCTCCGTCGCCGGCCTCCGCCGCCGCTCGGTGCTCGCCGGCGCCGGCGCCGGCGCCCTGCTCGGCACCGGTCTGCTCGCCGGCTGCGGCGGCGACTCCGACTCCGGCGGGTCGGGGTCCAAGACGGTGTCGCTCGGGTCGAACCAGTCCGACCCGAAGCCCAAGGAGGTGATCGCGAAGGTCGTCGACGGTTTCCAGACGTCCTCCGGCCTCCAGGTCGCGGTCAACACCGTCGACCACAACACGTACCAGGAGAACATCAACAACTACCTCCAGGGCAAGCCGGACGACGTGTTCATGTGGTTCGCCGGCTACCGGATGCGGTTCTTCGCCGCCAAGGGCCTCGCCGGGGACGTCAGCGACGTCTGGGGCAAGCTCTCGGGGCAGTCGGAGGCGTTCAAGAAGGCGTCCACCGGCGACGACGGCAAGCAGTACTTCGTGCCGTCGTCGTACTACCCGTGGGCGGTCTTCTACCGCAAGTCGGTCTGGCAGCAGAACGGCTACCAGGTGCCGACGACGCTCGACCAGCTCACCGCGCTCTCCGCCGAGATGAAGAAGGACGGCCTCGCCCCCATCGCCTTCGCCGACAAGGACGGCTGGCCGGCGATGGGCACCTTCGACATCCTCAACCTGCGCATCAACGGCTACCAGTTCCACGTCGACCTGATGGCCGGCAAGGAGTCCTGGACCTCTGACAAGGTCAAGAAGGTCTTCGACACCTGGCGCGGGCTGCTCCCCCTGCACCAACCGGACTCCCTCGGCCGGACCTGGCAGGAGGCGGCCCAGTCGTTGCAGCAGAAGAAGAGCGGCATGTACCTGCTCGGCCTCTTCGTCGCCCAGCAGTTCAACGCCGACGAGCAGGACGACCTGGACTTCTTCACCTTCCCGGAGATCGACCCCGCGATCGGGGCCAAGGCCCTGGACGCGCCGATCGACGGCTACATGATGGCGCGCAAGCCCAAGGAGGAGGAGAACGCCAGGAAGATGCTGGAGTACGTCGGCTCGAAGGCGGCGGCGGACATCACCGTCAAGAACGACCCCAGCACCCTGGTCGCCAACACCGAGGCCGACACCAGCGGCTACACGGCGCTGCAGAAGAAGGCCGCCGAACTGGTCGGCTCGGCCACCGAGATCGCCCAGTTCCTCGACCGCGACACCCGCCCCGACTTCGCGTCGACGGTGATCATCCCGGCGATCCAGCAGTTCATCAAGAACCCGGCCGACATCGACGGCCTCGTCAACAGCATCGAGAACCAGAAGAAGTCGATCTTCACCGACTGACGAGACGGCGAGAGGGGAAGGACACCGTGTCCGACCTGCCCCTGATCCAAGCGGATCGCGCCGTGCCGCCGCCGGCCGCGACCACCACCTCCACGGGTGGTCGCGGCCGCCGGCTACGGCTCCTGTCCCGCACCGACCGCGTGGTCATCACGCTGATGGTGCTCGTACCGCTGCTGCTCGTCGTCGGCCTCGTCTGGCTGCCGTCCGTCGCCACCGTGCTGCTCTCCGGCACCGACTGGGACGGCATCGGCCCGGTCAGCGAGATCGAGTGGGTCGGCGCGCGCAACTACTCCGACGTCATCAACATCTACCCGCCGTTCGTCCCCGCCGTGCAGAACAACCTGCTCTGGCTGGTGGCGCTCTTCGTGGTGGCCACGCCGATCGGCATGTTCCTGGCCGTCCTGCTGGACAAGGAGATCCGCGGCAGCCGGTTCTACCAGACCGCGCTCTACCTGCCGGTCGTGCTCTCCCTGGCGCTGATCGGCTTCATCTGGCAGCTGATCTACTCCCGCGACCAGGGCCTGCTCAACGCCGTGCTCGGCACGAGCATCGACTGGTACGGCGACCCGGACGTGAACATCTGGGCGGTGCTGTTCGCCGCCGGCTGGCGGCACGTCGGCTACATCATGCTGCTGTACCTGGCCGGGTTGAAGGGCGTCGACCCGTCACTGCGGGAGGCCGCCGCCGTGGACGGCGCGTCGGAGACCAGCACCTTCTTCAAGGTCGTCTTCCCGGTGCTGCGTCCAATCAACATCATCGTGCTGGTGGTGACGGTGATCGAGTCGCTGCGCGCCTTCGACCTGGTGTGGGTCATCAACAAGGGCCGCAACGGGTTGGAACTGATCTCCGCGCTGGTCACCTCCAACGTGGTGGGCGAGGCCAGCCGGATCGGCTTCGGCTCGGCGCTGGCCACCATCATGCTGGTCGTGTCGCTGCTGTTCATCACCGTCTACCTGGCCACCGTGATGCGGGAGGACCGCCGATGAGCACCGCGACGCTGACCCGTGAGACGGCAGACGCCGCGCCGACCCCGGCGCGGCGGCCCCTGCGACCGGCGCGGGTGGTCCTGCACGTGTTCCTCGCCGCGGTGGCGATCGGCTGGCTGTTCCCGATCCTGTGGGCGGTGCTGACCTCCCTGCGGTCCTACGAGTACACCGCCGCCAACGGGTACGTCTCGTTCGGCGGCTGGACGTTCGACAACTACGTCACCGCGTGGCAGACCGCCGAGTTCGGCAAGCACTTCCTCAACTCCGCGTACATCACCCTGCCGGCCGTGCTGCTGACGCTCTTCCTCGCCTCGATGGTGGCGTTCGTCATCGCCCGGTTCAGCTGGAAGACCAACATCGTCCTGCTCGGCCTGTTCACGGCGGCGAACCTGCTGCCCCAGCAGGCCCTGCTGATCCCGCTGTTCCGGCTGTTCACCCAGGTGCCGTTGCCGGCATTCATGAGCGACTCCGAGCTGCTCTACGACAGCTACTGGGGGTTGATCCTGGTCAACGTCGCCTTCCAGTGTGGTTTCTGCGTGTTCGTGCTCAGCAACTACATGAAGGCGCTGCCCCGCGACCTGTACGAGGCGGCGATGGTCGACGGGGCGAGCATCTGGCGGCAGTACTGGCAGGTCACCATGCCGCTGTGCCGGCCCGCCCTGGCGGCCCTGGCCACGCTGGAGGTGACCTGGATCTACAACGAGTTCTTCTGGGCCACCGTGCTCATGCGCACCGGCGACAAGTTCCCCGTCACCAGCTCACTGAACAACCTGCGCGGCGAGTTCTTCACCGACAACAACCTGGTCTCGGCCGGCTCGGTGCTGGTCGCGATCCCCACCCTGGTGGTCTTCTTCCTGCTGCAGAAGCAGTTCGTCCGGGGGCTCACCCTGGGCGCGTCCAAGGGCTGAGGGCCGGCGCCGTCGCGGCAGATATCTCCACGAGCGATATGCCTGTCAGGCATGAATATGACTGGCAGGCATATCGCTCACCGCTCTCATACCCCTCCGGATCCCGCCGAGAGATGGTGCCCATGTCGATCCCGACCATCGTCCACCTCCGTCGCGCCCGGACGAGCCTGGTGCTCGACGCGCGCGGCCCCGGGCTCCCCCGCGTCGTGCACTGGGGCGCGGATCTCGGCACGGTGCCGGCCGACGACCTACCCGGCCTGGTCGACGCGACCGTCCCGCCGGTGGTGCCGAGCAGCTTCGACGCGCCGACCGTGCTGTCGGTGCTGCCCGAGGCGGGCGCCGGCTGGAGTGGGCGTCCGGCGCTGGCCGGGCACCGCGACGGCACCGCCTGGTCCACCGCCTTCCATCTCGACGGACTGGACGTCGAGGACCCCGAGGAGGGGACCGCCCGGGCCACCGTCCGGGCCTCCGACGCCGACGCGCAGCTGTCCCTGACCGTCGAGATCGACCTCGACCCGACCGGCCTGCTGCTACTGCGACACCGGCTGCGCAACGACGGCGTCACCCCGTACGAGCTGCGGCAGCTCGCCCCCGTCCTGCCGGTGCCGGCGGTGGCCACCGAACTGCTCGACCTGACCGGCCGGTGGTGCCGGGAGCGGAGCCCGCAGCGGCATCCGTGGCCGATGGGCACCTGGGTGCGGGAGGGCTGGCACGGGCGGACCGGGCACGACGCGACCCTGCTCCTGGTCGCCGGGACCGCCGGGTTCGGCTTCGGCCACGGCGAGGTGTGGGCGGTGCACACCGCGTGGAGCGGTGACCACGTGACCTTCGCCGAGCGACGGCCCACCGGCGAGTCCACGCTGGGCGGCGGCGAGCTGCTGGCCCCCGGCGAGGTGGTGCTGGGCCCCGGCGCCGAGTACGCCACCCCACTCCTCTACGCCGCCTTCTCCGACGACGGCCTGGACGGGCTGAGCGACGTCCTGCACACCCACCTGCGGGCCCGCCCGAGTCACCCGCGTACGCCCCGGCCGGTCACCCTCAACGTCTGGGAGGCCGTCTACTTCGACCACGACCTGGCGCGGCTGACCGCCCTCGCCGACCACGCGGCCGAGGTCGGGGTGGAGCGGTTCGTCCTCGACGACGGCTGGTTCCGGGGCCGGCGGCACGACCGGGCCGGACTCGGCGACTGGTTCGTCGACACCGACGTCTGGCCGGACGGGCTGCATCCGCTGATCGACCACGTGACCGGGCGGGGACTCCAGTTCGGACTGTGGGTCGAGCCGGAGATGGTGAACCCGGACTCGGAGACGTTCCGCGCCCACCCGGAGTGGGTGCTGTCGGTGCCCGGCCGGTTCCCGCCGGAGTGGCGGCACCAGCAGGTGCTCGACCTCGCCCACCCGGACGCATACGCGTACCTGCTCGGACGGCTGGACGCGATCCTCACCGAGCATCCCGGGATCAGCTACCTCAAGTGGGACCACAACCGGGACCTCACCGAGGCGGGTCACCACGGCCGCCCCGGGGTGCACGAGCAGACCCTCGCGGTCTACCGGCTCCTCGACGAGCTGCGGGCCCGCCACCCGGGGGTGGAGATCGAGAGCTGCGCCTCCGGCGGCGCCCGGGTGGACCTGGAGATCCTGCGGCGCACCGACCGGGTCTGGGCCAGCGACTGCAACGACGCCCTGGAGCGGCTGGCCATCCAGCGGTGGACCGGGCTGCTGCTGCCACCCGAGCTGGTCGGCACCCACGTCGGGCCGGAACGCTCGCACACCACCCACCGGGTGCACGACCTCGGCTTCCGGGCCGCCACCGCGCTCTTCGGCCACCACGGCATCGAATGGGACATCGGTGCGATCAGCGACGGGGAGCGCCGCGAGCTGGCGGCGTGGGTCGCGCTGCACAAGCGGCTCCGTCCGCTGCTGCACGGTGGCCGGGTGGTCCGGGTCGACCACCCCGACCCGGCCGTCTGGGCGCACGGCGTGGTCGCGCACGACGGTTCCCGGGCGGTGTACGCGGTGGCGCGGCTGGCCACCTCGGTGGCCCAGGTGCCCGGGCCGGTCCGGCTGCCCGGCCTGGACCCGCGGCGGCGGTACGCGGTCCGCCCGGCGGTGGGCGTACCGGAGCCGGCGGTCCTCCAGATGACCGAACCTGGCTGGGGGTCGGGGACCACGCTGGGCGGGACGGTGCTGGCGACCGTGGGACTCCAGATGCCCGCCCTGCACCCCGAGCAGACCGTGCTGCTGGAGGTCACCGCGGTCGACTGAGATGACCGGGAACTTTTTTCGACGCGGATGTCGAGAACCGGTGCGCCGGCTTCTACCACCGGGTGAAAGCACCGAGGATGGTGCCCAGTCGTGAGGAGCCAGACGTGAAGTACATGTTGCTGATGCAGTTCAGCGCCGCCGGTACCGCCTTCCCCGCGATCGACACCTGGACGCCGGAGGAGATCCAGGCGCACATCGGGTTCATGGGTGAGGTCAACGAGAAGCTGGTCGCCGACGGCGAGTGGGTCGACGGGCAGGGCCTCGCCGGCCCGTCGCAGGCGAAGATCGTCCGGGCCGGCGCCGACGGCACCCCGGTGGTGACCGAGGGGCCGTTCGCGGAGACCAAGGAGTTCCTCGCCGGCTTCTGGATCGTGGACTGCGAGACCCCGCAGCGGGCCGTGGAGATCGCCGCGCACATCTCCACCGCCCCCGGCCCGGGCGGACGTCCGCTGAACATGCCGATCGAGGTGCACCCCGTCATGTCCGCCCCACCGCAGGAGATGTGACGACCGACCACACCGCCGAGGACCTGCTGCGCGAGCTGGCGCCGCAGGTCCTCGGCGTACTCGCCCGCCGGTTCGGCGACTTCGCCACCGCCGAGGACGCCGTGCAGGAGGCCCTGCTGGCGGCGGCGACACAGTGGCCCGTCGAGGGGCTGCCGGACAACCCGCGCGGCTGGCTCACGCAGGTCGCGTACCGGCGGATGATCGAACTGGTCCGCGTCGAGACGGCCCGCCGGCGGCGGGAGGACCTGGCCGCGCGACGGGAGCCGGACGACCGGCGGACCGCGCCGGCGGCCGACGAGGACCTGACCGCGCTGCGGGACGACAGCCTCGTCCTGCTGTTCCTCTGCGCCCACCCGGCGTTGACACCGGCGTCGGCGATCGCGCTCACCCTGCGGGCGGTGGGCGGCCTGACCACCGCCGAGATCGCGCACGCCTTCCTGGTGCCGGAGGCCACCATGGCGCAGCGGATCAGCCGCGCCAAGCAGCGGATCCGCGCCTCCGGCGTCGCCTTCCACATGCCCGAGGGCGCCGAGCGGGGCCGGCGGCTGGCGTCGGTGCTGCACGTGCTCTACCTGATCTTCACCGAGGGGCACACCGCCAGCACCGGCGCGGACCTGCGCCGGGTCGACCTCGCCGAGGAGGCCATCCGCCTGGCTCGTCAGGTACGCGCGCTGCTGCCCGACGACAGCGAGGTCGCCGCGCTGCTGGCACTGATGCTGCTCACCGAGGCGCGGGCGGCGGCCCGTACCGGCCCGTCCGGCGAGCTGATCTCCCTCGCCGACCAGGACCGGAGCCGCTGGGACGGTGCCGCGATCGCCGAGGGAACGGCGCTGGTCACCCGGGCCATGGCGCGCGGGCCGGTCGGGCCGTACCAGGTGCAGGCCGCCATCGCGGCACTGCACGACGAGGCGACCACCGCCGCCGACACCGACTGGCCGCAGATCCGCGCGCTCTACGGGGTGCTGGAACACCTCTCCGACAACCCGTTGGTGCAGCTCAACAAGGCCGTCGCGACGGCCATGGTGGACGGTCCGGCCGCTGGGCTGGCTGCCGTCGACGCAGTGGCCGACGACCCGCGGCTGGTCAGGCACCACCGCGTCGACGCGGTCCGGGCGCACCTGCACGAGATGGCCGGCGACCGGGAGCGGGCGGTCACCCACTACCGGGCGGCAGCGGTCGCCACGACGAGCGTTCCCGAGCAGCGCTACCTGCTGATGCGTGCCGCCCGCGTGACTGCCGACCGCCGGTGACCACCGGACCTCCCCGGTCCGGCGGTGGCCGGGTCCGCGCGGACCCGGCCACCGGTGGGGGTACGACGGGCCTCAGCTCGCGGTGCAGCTCACCGCGGGCGTGGCGTTGGTGCCGTTCCAACTGGCGATGAAGCCGAAGCTGGTGCTGGCGCCCGCGCCCAGCCGGCCGTTGTAGTCGACGTTGCGGGCGGTGTACGTCGAGCCGGAGGCGCTGACCGTGGCGTTCCAGGACTGGCTGACCGTCTGGCCGTTGGCGAACGTCCAGCGGGTCGTCCAGCCGGTGATCGCCGAGGAGCCGGCGGTCACCCTCACCTCACCCTGGAAGCCGCCCTGCCAGGAGTTGACCACGCTGTACGTGGCGGTGCAGCCGGCGCTCGGCGGCGGCGTGGTGGGGGGCGGAGTCGTCGGCGGCGGGGTGGTCGGCGGCGGGGTCGTGGGCGGCGGCGTGGTCGGCGGGGTGGTGCCGAAGACGGTCGCCTCCTTCGCGGTCTGCCGGATCCCGTTGGCGCCGTTGAAGAGACGCTGGCCCCAGGTGGTCAGGCGGGCCGGGTCGAAGGCGGTGGCCATGTCCAGGTACTCGACACCGCCGCCGTTGCCGCTCCACGACCAGCCCAGCCACCCGATCCCGTTGGCCTGGCTGTACGACAGGATCGTCTCCTCGTCCGGGTTGCCGTCGGAGTGGTCGAAGCCGAACTCGCCGACGACGATGGGCAGGCCCGCGCTGCGGAACCGGCCCAGGTAGTCGCTGATCTCCGCGGCGGTGTCGAAGACGCCGTACATGTGGATGGAGAAGACGGTGTTGCGGTCCGGGTCGGCGGCGAACACCGTCGACGCGTTGTTGCGCATCGTGAAGGACCAGTCCTGGCCCCAGTTGGGCGCGTCCACCATGATCGTGTGGTCCAGGCCGGCGTTGCGCAGCCGCTTGATGGCGTTGGACGTGTCGGTGGCCCAGGAGCCGTAGTTCTGGTTGCCGTACGGCTCGTTGCCGATGTTGACGATGACGTACCTCTCCTGGCCGGCCAGGACGTCGGCGATGCTCAGCCAGTAGTCCACCGCCCGGTCCAGGCTGACCGCGCCGCTCTGCTCGCCGTAGCCGGTGGTGTCGTGGACCTCCAGCACGCAGATCAGCCGGTTGGCCTTGCACAGGGAGATGACGTTGGCGACGTCGGCGTTGCTGTTGCGGGTCCAGCGGTCCCCGCTGGCGAGCACCACCCGCACGGTGTTCGCGCCGAGCGCCTTGACGTTGGCGAAGGAACTGGTCTGCTGCGGGTACCAGGTGTGGGCGTGGTTGACCCCACGCATGACGAACTCCGTGCCGTTGGCGTCGTAGAGCTTGCCGTTCGCCACCGAGAAACCGGTGGCGGCCCGCGCAGGCTGCCCGAACGCCAGTACGCCGACGAGCAGCGCCAGCAGCGCCGCCGCGACGGCGGTAAGTCGTGTCTTCATGGTCTTCCTCACCGAGGGTCCCCCGCTGCCCAGGGCGGGGTGGGGACGTCTCAACCGGCGGCAGCTGCAGCCCGACAGCCGCCACCTGGCTCCCGGCGACGCAGGAATCAGCGTAGGGCGATGGGTGCTCCGACGCAATGAACCGGTTAAGGAAAGCGTGGTCGATCGGGACGTCAGGGTTGGCCGACGCCCACCGGGGTATCCGGTGACGATCCGCCGGCCCGGAAGGGGAGGGACATGGTCAACGTCGGCTACACCCTGATGTGCGAGCAGGCCGGCCCGAAGGAGCTGGTCGACTACGCGGTGCGCGCCGAGGCCGCCGGCTTCGACCACCTCGTCATGTCCGACCACTACTACCCCTGGCTGGACTCCCAGGGCCACTCCCCGTACGCCTGGTCGGTGCTCGGCGCCGTCGCCCACGCGACCAGCCGGGCGGAGCTGATGTCGTTCGTGACCTGCCCGATCCGGCGGTACCACCCGGCGGTGGTGGCGCAGAAGGCGAGCACCATCGGGGTGCTGTCCGACGGCCGGTTCACCCTCGGGCTGGGTGCCGGGGAGAACCTCAACGAGCACGTGGTCGGTGGCTGGCCGCACGTCGAGCAGCGGCACGAGATGTTCGAGGAGGCGCTCCAGATCATCCGCCCGCTGCTCAACGGCGAGACGTTGACCTTCTCCGGCAACCACTACGACGTGCCCGACGCGTACGTCTGGGACCGGCCGGAGCGCCCGGTGCCGATGGCCATCGCCGCGTCCGGCCGCCAGTCGGCCACCCTCGCCGCCGAGTACGCCGACGGCATCGTCGCCACCGACCCGCTGCCCCACCTGATCGAGATGTACGAGGAGGCCGGCGGCGCCGGTCGCCCCCGCTACGGGCAGGTGGCCATCTGCTACGGCCCGGACGAGGCGGAGTGCCGCAAGATCGCGCACGACCAGTTCCGGTGGTTCGGCCTCGGCTGGAAGGTCAACGCCGACCTTCCCGGGCCGGACGCCTTCGCCGCCGCGACCCAGTTCGTCCGCGAGGAGGACGTCGCCCAGGGGATCTCCTGCGGTCCGGACGTGGACCGGCACGTCGAGGCGGTCAAGAAGTTCGTCGACGCCGGCTTCACCCACGTCGCGATCGTGCAGATCGGCGGGGAGAGCCAGCCGATGTTCCTGGACTGGGCACAGGAGCAGCTGCTGCCGCGGCTGCGGGAGCTGTGAAACCGTCCCTGCTGCGCCGGCCGCGCACCACCGCGGCCGGCCGCTTCGGACCGGCCGAGCTGCGACTCACGCTGGCCGCACCCCGGCCCGCGGCCGGGCTGACCAGCGAGTGGCACCTGGTGGACGGGCTGCGGACGCACACCCGGCGCACCGCCGACCCCGGCACCGGCGCACCGCCCGTGGTGCTGGTGCACGGGCTGGCGGTCTCCCACCGGTACCTCACCCCGCTGGCCGTGGCGCTCGGCGACACCCACCCGGTGTACGTGCCCGACCTGCCCGGCTTCGGGCTGACCGAACGGCCCGGCACCGCGTACGACGTGCGGCAGCACGCCGACCACCTGGCGGCCTGGCTGTCCGCGTACCGTCTCCCGCCGGCCTGCCTGGTCGGCCACTCCTTCGGCGCGGAGGTCGTGGCGGCGGCGGCCGCCCGGCACCCCGACGCGGTCCGCGCGGTGGTCCTGGCCGGGCCCACCAGCGACCCGGCGGCCCGCTCGCGGCGCGGGCAGTTCGGCCGCTGGCTGGTGGACACGCTGGTCGAGGCGCCCCTGCAGGCACCGATCCTGCTCCGCGACGTGTGGGACGCGCGCCCCTGGCGGGTGTACGCGACCCTGACCTACTCGGTGCGCAACTCCATCGAGGAGGACCTGGTACGGATCACCGCGCCCACCCTGGTGGTGACCGGCTCGCGGGACCCCGTGGTGCCGCCCGGCTGGCGGTCGCAGGTCACCCGGCTCGTCCCCGACGCCCGGGACGTGGTCGTGCCCAGGGCGGCGCACAACGTCCTGACCACCGCGCCCGGCCCGGTGGCCGACGCGGTCCGCCGGCTCCTCGCCCTCTCACTGACGAACAGGTGATCGCATGCGCATCGGCAACACGGAGATCCGTCCGGCCGGCGGCGGCCTCGGCTGCCTGCTGATGATCCTGTTCTCGGTGGTCGCCTCGATCGTGCTGACCGTCCTGCTCAACCTGGTCTTCTAGCAGGTTCAGGGAGGGCTCAGGCCGGATCCAGGTCCAGGTCGGCGACGACCGGGTAGTGGTCGGAGGCATGGTCGGCGTCGCCGCCCCGGACCACCCGTACCGTCCGCGTGAGCGGGACGACCGGCGGGGTGGCGAGCAGGTAGTCCAGCCGCGCCCCGACGAACTCCACCCCGCCGTGCCGGGTCGGCACGGTCCGTCCCTCCACCTCCGCCGTGGCACCGGCGTGGGCGGCCCAGAGGTCCACCAGGCCCGCCGCGAGCAGGCGGGACACCGCCCGGGTGTCGACCGTACGGCCGTCGCGGCTCAGGTGCCGGCGGCGGTACCGCACCGGCATGGTGGCCAGCCGCCCGGCGTGGTCGACCGTCGGGTCCAGGGTGTTCAGGTCGCCGCCGAGCAGGGCCAGGGAGTCCGGGCTCCGGCGCACGGCAGTCGCCAGCCAGTCGGCCTCCATCCGCCGCCGCCCCCCGGAGTACGGGTACAGGTGGGTGCCGAGCACGGTCATCGGCCCCGCCGAGGTGGCCACGCGTACGCGGGCCGCGGCGTGGTGGAACGGACGGCGTACCCGGCCGGCGTCCAGCACCCGCAGCGGCGGGCGGACCAGGACCGCGACCGGCTGCCCGAAGCACGCCCGGGCCAGGTGGGGTCGCATCCCCACCCGGCCCGCGAACCCGCCGAGCGTGTCTGGTCGGTCGAAGCCCCGCAGTTCCTGCAGGAGGAGCAGGTCGGGCCGCAGGTCGGTGACGACCCGGACGATCGCGTCGGTGCGGTCGACGCCGCCCGCGTCCCGGCCGCCGGTCCGGATGTTCCAGGTCATCACCCGCAGCATCGCCGGGTCAGTCCGTCCGACCGGCCTTGACCAGCTCGTCGTCGAGGGTGTCCACATCCTCGGAGGAGATGCTGGGCCGGTTGCCCTCGCGCAGGTCCTCGTTGGGCCGGACCACCCAGTAGAGCAGGCCCACCCACAGCGCGGTGAGGATGATCGCGCCCATGAAGTCGGTCGGGTGGTGCATGCCCCGGTACATCCGGGAGATCGCCACGCCGGTCGGCATGATCATTGCGAGGGCCACGAAGATCCACCGCCACCAGCGGTCGGTACGCGGGAAGACGATCAGCGCGATCGCCGTCCACAGGCACAGCGTCGCGGCGATGTGCCCGGACGGGAAGGACGAGGTCGGCATCGGCCCGTCCAGGTTCCCCACCGGCGGGCGGGGCCGGTCCACCGCGGCGGCCGAGGCGAGGAAGAGGCTCAGCTCCCCGAACATGGTCAACGCCACGAACAGCACCGGCCGCCAGCGCCGCCACACCGCCAGCACCAGCGGGCAGAAGACCAGCGAGATGAGCAGGATGGCGTGGGTGTCGCCGGCCTTGCTCCACCAGTAGCTGAAGTCGTCCCACGCCGGGGTGCGGTGCTCGGCGAACCAGCGCGGCACGTCGGTGTCCAGCGTCGCGAAGAAGGTGCCACCGGCGTGGTAGCTGACGAACAGCCCGAACCCGTACAGCGCGCCGAGGACCAGCACCCAGCCGACCAGCAGCTCGAACACCGCGGCCCGGGGGTGCGGCAGCAGGTGCGCCTCGTCCGGCGCCGGCGACACGTCGTGCGCGGCCTCCGGCTCCAGCCCCTCGGTCAGCGCCGGGACCCGCCGGCCGCGCTCCAACCGCCACAGGCGGAAGGCGTACGCGGTGACGCCCAACCACGCCGCGCCCAGCAGCCAGGCGCCCAGCACGTCGGAGACGAAGTGCACGCCCAGCGCGATGCGCGTCATCCCGATCAGGAAGACGACCAGGCCGACCAGCGCGATCGCCGGCTTGCGCCAGCGGGGCCGGAGGGCGGGGAGGAAAACCAGCAGCAGCGCACCGTACGCGACGAACGACCCGAGCGCGTGGCCGCTGGGGAAGCTCTGCCCGGCGTAGCTGCCGATCGGCACCTCCACCTCCGGACGGAGCCGGTCGACAAGCGTCTTCACCGCCGGGTCGAGGATCAGCGCGCCGATCCCGGCGATGATGAGGAACACCGCGAGCCGGCCCTGCCTGCGGATCAGCAGGCCGATCACCGCCACCGACACCAGCCAGAGGATGACCGCCCGGCCACCGAGGTCGGTCAGCGCGTTGAGCACCGTCACCAACGGGCCGTGTGGCGCCACCTGGTCGTTCAGCCACTGCGCCACGCCGTGGTCGACGTCGTAGAGCGGGCTCCACCGCACCCGGACCAGCACGAGCAGCAACCCGAAGCCGACCCCGCCACCGAGCACGATCGCCAGACCGGCGAGCGTGCGCTCGGTGAAGTGCCCCAGGGGTCTCCGCACCACATCCTTGACCGCGCCCACGGCAGCCTCCCTCTCTCTGGCGTGCCGCTTTACCCGATCGGCGCTTCGCGTACACCGGGGGCGGTTCGGGATGGCCTAGAGGGAGGTCATCTCGCCGGTGTCGTGGAGTTCCGCGCGGTCGGCCTCGGGCTCCCACAGGTCCGGCTGCGCCGGCTCGTCCACCCCGATCCGCAGCGCCTCCAGTTGGGCGGCGAAGGCCAGCCCACCGAAGAGCGCCATGCCGGTGAGGTTGGCCCAGAGCAGCAGGGCCATCATCCCGGTCAGCGCCCCGTACGTCTGGTTGAAGTCGTCGCTGAGCACCACGTACGCGGCGAGCAGGAGGCTGGCCAACCACCACAGCACGGTGGCGATGCCGGCGCCGAAGAACAGCCAGGACAGGCTCGGCTGGTTACGCCGGGGGGCGTGCCGGAACAGCACCGCCACGGCGAGCACGGTCAGCCCGAGGCTCAACGGCCAGCGGACCACGTCCCAGATGCCTTCGGCCACGCCGCCCCAGGCATAGTGCCGCTGCACCGAGTCCCCGATCGCCCCGCCGGCCACCAGGATCAGGAACCCGACCAGCGCCGGCAGGCCGGCGCAGAGGGCGAGGACCGCCGCGCGCACGTACTTCCACAGCGCCGGGCGGTCCCGCTCGACACCGTAGATCCGGTTGGCGCCCCGCTCGATCTGCGCCATGGTGCTGGTCAGCGCGACCAGGCCGGTCAGCAGGCCGAGGCTGAGCGCCAGCTCGCCCGCCTCCTCGGTGCGCTCCCCCTCGCCGAGCAGCTCGGCCACCACCTCGTCGCTGGCCCCCGGGGACAGCGCCAGGACGGTGTCGGCGACGACCTCGCCGCCCTCCTCGACGCCCAGCTCCGTGATCAGACCGGTGAGCGCGATCATGAACGGCACGACGGCCAGGCAGAGCTGCAACGCGAACGCCCGGGAGTGGCTGAACCCGTCGCCGTAGCGGAACCGGATGAACGCGTCCCGCAGCAGGTGCCAGCCGCCCTGCCGGCGCAGTGTGTGCCAGGCGTCGTCGGCGGACAGCTCCTCGTCGGCCATCAACTGCGTCTCGGGCACGATCCGCGTGCTACTCACGACGCGTCTCCTCGACCAGCTCCTCGCCCCGCTCGGCCGCCGCCTTCGCGTCGTCGGACAGGTCCGGAGCCGCCTCCGGCTGCGGTACGCACAGCCACAGCGCCCGGCGGCGGATCTCCGCCTTGAGGGCCCGGCCCGGCGCGATCAGGTCGCCGTCGAGCTCCCGGGGTTGGGGGCGGTTGCTGGTGATCTCCACGCGCCGGGCCCGGAACACCTCCATCCGCGGGACCCTGCCCTGCCGGCGGGCGACCGCCCAGCCGAGGGCGAGCCAGTGCCGCAGGGTGCGCGGGGTGAGCACGGCGACGTCCAGGTAGCCGTCGTCCGGCTCGGCCTCGGTCAGCAGCGTCACGCCGCCCTGGAGGCGGCCGACGTTGGCGACCAGCACCGAACGGGCCCGGCGCCGCATGGGCTGCTGGTCGTCGATGCGGATGGAGACCTTCATCGGCCGGTCACGCAGGTGGCGGGCGGCCCCCACGACGTACGCGGGCCAGCCGATCCGCTTCTTGGTGGTCTCCGAGGTGGCGGCGAGCATCTGGGCGTCGAAGCCCATGCCGGCCATCACGGTGAAGTGGTGCTCCTCGACCTGGCCGACGTCGAGCAGCCGCCGCCCGCGCTCGACGGCCACCGCCAGGCCGGCCGCGAGGTCGTTGGAGAGACCGAGGTTGGCGGCGAGCAGGTTGCCGGTGCCCTGGGGCAGGATGGCGAGCGCCACGTCGGTGCCGACCAGGGCGCTGACGCAGGACATCACGGTGCCGTCGCCGCCGCACGCGAAGACCACGTCCACGCCGGCCTTCACGGCCTCCTCGGCCTGGCCACGGCCCGGGTCCTCGACGGTGGTCTCGAACCACAACGGCTCCGCCCAACCGGCGGCGGCGAGCGCCTCGTCGACCGTGCGACGCAACTCGTCGAGGTCGTCGACCTTCACCGGATTGACCACCACCGCGGACCGCAGCCCGCCATCGGCGGCCCCGGGCCGCTCGTCCTGTCCAGCATCCACGGCGCAAGTGTGCAGCACGACCCGCAGTTCAGCGAGCCCCCGTGCCGGCGGCGTCGGTAGTCCCACAGAGACGTTTCAGCGGGGCCGCCACTGGTTGGCCCGTTCGCCCCGGGCGGCCCCGCTCCGCCGCCTCGGTCACCCGCTGCCGCCGGGTGTCCCGCTTCGACTGGACGATCCACTCCGGGCACCGACCGGGGGAACCCCTCTCGGCACCGGCCGAGACATCCCGGCCGACGAGCAGCGTCACGCGGCCGTCCGCAGCGCCGTCTCGACCCGGCGGCGCAGGTCGTCGAGGTCGACGCCCGCCTCGTGCAGGACCAGCGCGGCCAGGCCGTTGCCCTCGCGGAGCAGCCCCAGCAGGATGTGTTCGGTGCCGATGTGCGAGTGCCGCAGCCGGAGCGCCTCGCGCAGGGACAACTCCAGCACCTTCTTGGAGCGCGGGGAGAACGGGCCGCCCGCGTACCGTCGGCGACCCCAGCGCCGGCGCGGCGCCGGCACGGCCTCGCGGAGCGCGTCCGGGCCGAAGCTCTCCTCGATCCGCGCGACGATGGCGGCCAGGTCGATGCCGATCTCCCGCAGCGCGGCGGCGTCGGCGTCGGCGAGGCCGGTGCCCCCGCGTTCGGTGTGCCGCCGGATCCGGTCCCGCAGGTCGTCGGCGGTGACCCCCGCCTCCTGTAGGACCCGCACGGCGAGGCTGTCGTCGTCGGCGAGGACGGCGAGCAGCAGGTGCTCGGTGCCGACCGGCCGCTGACCCTCGCTCCTCGCCTCGTCGCGGGCCCGCCGCACCACCGCGCGGGCCCGGTCGGTGAACCGTTCGAACATCACGCCTCCCAGGAGTTTCCGACCGCCGGCCGCCCGGCGTGCTTCTTGTGCACCGCCTGCCGGCTCACCTCGAGCGCGTCGGCGATCTCCTGCCAGGACCAGCCCTGTCGTCGGGCGTTGTCCACCTGGACCACCTCGAGCCGCTCGAGCAACCGGCGTAGCGCGCGGACGGCGCGCAGCCCGACCCGGGGATCGGTGCTGCCGGCCTCCGCCGCGAGTTCCGTCGCCTGACTCATGCCGTCAACTTACGTTGACAGGATCGATCGTGTCAACCATCGTTGACGACAACGGAAAAGGCCGCTGGCCGGCACCCGGTGTTCGGGTGCCGGCCAGCGGCTTGTTTCCCCCTTGGAGGAAGGTCTGTGGTGGTCAGCTGTTCCAGTGCTCGGCGACGAGGTCGGCGGCCTGCTGCTCCCACTGGGCGTAGTGGTCGGGGTAGGCCGAGACCTGGACGGTCTGGGCGGCCTTGGTCAGCGGCATGTCCTTCCAGCCGTCGACCTGCTTGAGGCCCTTCAGGAAGGCGAGGGTGCTGTACTCGGGGTCGGTGATCTGCTCGACGGTGCCCCAACCGCTGGAGGGGCGCTGCTGGAACAGGCCCTGCGAGTCGTGGTCGTTGCGCTCACCCAGGTGACCCAGGTTCTCCAGCTTCGACTCCTGCAGCGCGGTCGCGATCGACACCACCGCGGCACGCTCGTCCATGTCGGCCTTCTTCGTCGCCGCGATGATCGCCTTCACGTTGCCGACCTGCTCGTCGGTGAGGTCGATGCGGGACTGCTTGCCCTGCACACCGTGCGGGATCAGCTTGCCGGTGTCGGTCTTGTCGGCCTGCACGGCGACCGCGACGGGCTTGCCGTCGACCGCCGCAGCGGCGGTGGCGGTGGCGGGGCCGGCGAAGATGCCACCGGCGAAGGCGATACCAGCGATACCGAGAACGCTCTTACGCATGATCGTGTTCATGGGGAAAGCTCCTTCGGGGGTCAGCACCCTGAGCCGAGGGGGATCGGCCGTACGGGGTGCGAGGCACCATCCGGCGCTCAGAAGATGTCGGGGGATCGGCACACGCTCACCGGAGCAGGGGGTTGCTCGTCCGCGGTGCCAGGGGGATGTAACGACCGGCTACCCGCCGTCATTCCCGGGGGGCCGGGGATCCGCATGTCGGCGGTCCCGTGTTCGTCGAGGGGATTCAACGACCGGCCGGCCACCATCATTCCCGGGCCGGGCGACCCACGCCCGAGGGCTGCGCGTCCTGCTCGATCGTCCACCAATGTAACGACCCCCGACCGGCCACGATTCCGCCGCCAGGATGCCCCCGGTCACACCCCGAAACCGGACATCCGGGATCGGTGTGGTTGTTGATCGACTCGGGTGCCGTGAAGTCGGGGTGTCCGGATGGGGTTGATGCGCCGGTTTCAGTGACGTCGAGTGGATCTCCGCGGTGATCATGAACTTAGCGGGCCTCAAAGCGGACATTCAGCCCGCCAGCCTCATGATCGGACGCGGTCCGACGATGCCGGGGGGCGCTGGTGGCCATGGGTGGTGGCGGACACACTTGACGGCCTGACAAGTTGTGCAAGGATTGTCAGCATGTCGAACGAACGTCTGGAGGCCATCCTCGCCGCCGCGTACGAGTGCTTCACGCGCCACGGCGTACGCCGCACGACGATGGACGACATCGCGGCCACGGCCGGCATGTCCCGTCCCGCCGTGTACCAGTACGTCCGCAACAAGGACGACGCGTACCGGCGTCTCGCCGAGCGACTCTTCGCCGGCTCACTCGCCGAGGCGCGGGCCGCCGCCACCGATCCGGCCGCCTCGACCGCTCAGCGGCTCACGGCGGCGCTCGGGGCGAAGCTGGAGCTGACGCTGACCCTGCACCGGGACAGCCGGCACGCCGCCGAACTGCTCGACACCAGCACCAGGCTGACCGGGGACCTCGTCGAGGCGTACACCCGGGAGCTGACCGACGTGGTGGCCGGCGCGCTCGCCGACCGCGCGGGCTCGCGGGCCCGCGCGGTGGCCGAGGTGCTGGTCGCGCTCACCCGCGGCCTGGAGGCCGACCTCACCGACCCCGACCTGCCCCGGCAGCGACTGCGCGACGGCGTCGCGCTCGTCGTGGCCGGGCTGGATAAGCCTGGAGACCTCTCATGACCACCGTCCTCATCACCGGCACCTCCTCCGGCATCGGCCGGGCCACCGCGCGACGGCTCGCCCGCCGCCCCGAGCTGACCGTCTACGCGACCGCCCGCAAGGTCGAGGCGATCGCCGACCTGGCCGAGGCCGGCGCCCGGCTGCTCCCCCTCGACGTGACCGACGAGGCGTCGATGGCCGCCGCCGTGGCCGCCATCGAGGCCGAGCACGGCCAGGTCGACGTGCTGATCAACAACGCCGGTTACGGCGAGTACGGCCCGATCGAGGAGACCCCGATGGCCCGGGTCCGGGCGCAGTTCGAGACGAACGTGTTCGGGCTCAGCCGGCTCACCCAGCTGGTGCTGCCCGGGATGCGCCGGGCGGGGAAGGGCCGCATCGTCAACGTCAGCTCGATGGGCGGCCGGATCGTCTTCCCCGGCGGCGGCTACTACCACGCCAGCAAGTACGCGGTGGAGGCCATCTCCGACGCGCTGCGCCAGGAGGTGCGGCCCTTCGGCATCGACGTGGCGATCATCGAACCCGGCCTGATCCGCACCGGCTTCGGCGCGGTGGCCGCCGAGTCCCTCGGCGCGGGCGCGGACCCGTCCGGGCCGTACGGGAGCATGGTGGCCGCGGTCGACGCGGCGATGTCCACGTCGTACGGGAACAAGCTGCTCGCCGCCACTCCGGACACGGTGGCGCGGGTGATCGAGCGCGCGGTGACCGCCCGCCGGCCACGGACCCGGTACCTGGTCACGGCGGCGGCGTGGGCGATGGTGCACACCCGCCGCCTGTTCGGTGCGCGGGTGTTCGACGCGGTCAACCGGTACCAGTTCCGCTGACCGGGGACCGGAGCGGGCGGGTGAACCGGACGATCCCGCCCGCCGCCGCGGCGCCGCGACTAGCCTCGGATGAGAGCCGGGCGCGACGCCTGCGGAGGTGATGTCCGATGCCCGCACCCACCGACGCGGTGCTGGTCGGGGTCGGCTCGGAGCGCAACCTGCCGCTGGTCCGCCTGGCCGCCCAGGAGGCCGCCGCGCACGACCGCCCGCTGCACCTGGTGCACGCGTTCGACTGGGCGGGCGCGTTCGAGGCCCAGTCGGTGGCCGGGCCCCGCGCCGAGGCCGAGGACCTGATCTCCCGGGCGGCGGCCGCGGCCAACGAGGTGGAGCCGGCGGTCCCGGTCAGCGGGGAGATCGTCGAGGGCGGACCGGTGCCGGCCCTGGTGCGCCGGTCGGAGACGGCGTTTCTGGTCGCCGTCGGCGACGGCGGGATGGCCACCTGCGCGACCTGCGTACCGACGGATGCCCCGGCGGTGCAGCTGGCCGCCCGCGCGGGCAGTCCGGTGCTGGTCGCCCGCCGCGACCCGCCCCCGCAGGGGCCGGTCCTGGTCGGCGTCGACGGCTCCGCCAGCTCGCAGCGGGCCCTGGCCTGGGCGTACGACTGCGCCGCCCGGCGGGAGGCACGGCTGCTCGTCGTCCGGGTCGTCGAGAAGGACGGATCCGACGACCCGGACCTGCTCGCCGGGATCGTGGCCCGCTGTGGGGCGGCACACCCGGAGGTGTCCGCCGAGTGCCACACCATCCGCGGCGATCCCGGCACCGTCCTGGTCGAGCAGTCCCGCTCGGCCCAGCTGTCCGTGGTCGCCGCACGGGGTGACGATCCGTGGCGCGGCATGCTCGGTTCCGTCAGCCAGTCCCTGCTGTACCACGCGCCGTCGCCGGTGATCGTCGTACGGGGAATCGCCGCCGCGCCGGGCGACGGCGCGTGACGGTTCCGGCCGGCGTACCGGGTCCCACGTCCGGGCGAGTCGGGACCAACGGCACTGATCCACAGCGGCCGATCCGGCGAAGCTCGAAGGCGAATCGGCGTTCCAAGGATGCACGACTCCCCCAACCGCGAGAGGCTCGACAGTATGGACACCGCTCTCGACCTGCACAGCCCCCTGACCGAAGACGAGCTGCGCCGGCTGGACGCCTACTGGCGGGCGGCGAACTACCTGACGGTCGGGCAGATCTACCTGCTGGACAATCCGCTGCTCCGGGAGCCGCTCAGGCCGGAGCACGTCAAGCCGCGGCTGCTCGGCCACTGGGGCACCAGCCCCGGCCTGAACCTGCTCTACGCCCACCTCAACCGGGTCATCGTCGCCCGTGACCTGCCCGCCATCTTCGTGACCGGCCCGGGCCACGGCGGCCCGGCCATCGTCGCGAACACCTGGCTGGAGGGCACCTGGAGCGAGCGCTACCACGGCGTCGGCCGGGACGAGGCCGGCATGGCCGAGCTGTTCCGGCAGTTCTCGTTCCCCGGCGGCATCCCCAGCCACGTCGCGGCGGAGGTGCCGGGTTCGATCCACGAGGGCGGCGAGCTGGGGTACGCCCTCAGCCACGCCTACGGCGCGGCGTTCGACAACCCGGACCTGCTGGTCGCCTGCGTCATCGGCGATGGTGAGGCGGAGACCGGTCCGCTCGCCGGCAGTTGGCTCTCCAACGTGTTCCTCAACCCGGCTCGCGACGGCGCGGTGCTGCCGATCCTGCACCTCAACGGCTACAAGATCGCCAACCCGACCGTGCTGGAGCGGATCCCCGCCGACGACCTGAGCGCGATGATGCGCGGCTTCGGCTACCAGCCGTACGTCGTGGAGGGCGACGACCCGGTCCGCGTGCACCAGACGCTGGCCGCCACCATGGACCGGGTCCTCGACGAGATCGCCGAGATCCAGCGGCGGGCCCGCTCGGGCGGACCGGTCGAGCGTCCCCGCTGGCCGATGATCATCCTGCGGACGCCGAAGGGCTGGACCGGCCCCCGCGAGGTCGACGGCAAGCAGGTCGAGGGGACCTACCGCGCGCACCAGGTGCCGCTGTCGGAGGTCCGCAAGAACCCGGAGCACCTGGCCGACCTGGAGCGCTGGCTGCGCAGCTACCGGCCCGAGGAGCTGTTCGACGCCACCGGCGCCCCGGTCGCCGACCTGGCCGACCTGCCGCCAAGCGGGGATCGGCGGATGAGCGCCAACCCGGTCACCAACGGCGGTGTCGTGCTGCGCGACCTCGCGCTGCCGGACTTCCGCGACTACGCCCTGGACGTGCCGCGTCCGGGCGCCACGGTCGCCGGCGCCACCGGCGCGCTGGGCACGTGGATCCGCGACGTGATCGCCGCCAACCCGGAGACGTTCCGCCTGTTCGGGCCGGACGAGGTCGCCTCCAACCGGCTCGGCGCGGCCTTCGAGGTCACCGACCGGGCCTGGATGGCCGCCACGGTCCCCGGGGACGACCACCTGTCGCCGGACGGACGGGTGATGGAGGTCCTCTCCGAGCACCTGTGCCAGGGCTGGCTGGAGGGTTACCTGCTCACCGGCCGACACGGCGTCTTCACCAGCTACGAGGCGTTCATCCACATCGTCGACTCGATGCTCAACCAGCACGCGAAGTGGCTGAAGGTGACCCGGGGCATCCCCTGGCGCCAGCCGGTCGCCTCGCTGAACTACCTGCTGTCCAGCCACGTGTGGCGGCAGGACCACAACGGGTTCTCGCACCAGGACCCCGGCTTCATCGACCACGTGGCCAACAAGAAGGCCGAGGTCGTCCGGGTCTACCTCCCGCCGGACGCGAACACCCTGCTGTCCACGATGGACCACTGTCTGCGCAGCCGGCACTACATCAACGTGGTGGTGGCCGGGAAGCAGCCGGCGCCGAACTGGCTGTCGATGGAGGAGGCGATCCAGCACTGCCGGCGCGGCCTGGGCATCTGGGACTGGGCCAGCACGGACGCCGGCAGCGAACCGGACGTGGTGCTCGCCTGCGCCGGCGACGTGCCGACGCTGGAGACCCTCGCGGCGGCGGACCTGCTGCACCGGCACCTGCCGGAGCTGAGGGTCCGGGTGGTCAACGTGGTCGACCTGATGCGACTTCAGCCGTCGTCGGAGCACCCGCACGGGCTGACCGACTCCGAGTTCGACACCATCTTCACGCAGGATCGGCCGGTCATCTTCGCGTACCACGGCTATCCCTGGCTCATCCACCGGCTCACCTACCGGCGGACCAACCACGACAACCTGCACGTACGCGGATACAAGGAGGAGGGCACCACCACCACGCCGTTCGACATGGTGATGCTCAACGACCTGGACCGCTTCCACCTGGTCATCGACGTGATCGACCGGGTGCCGGGGCTGGCCGCCCGGGCCGCGCACCTGCGGCAGGAAATGGTCGACGCCCGCCAGGCGTGCCGGGACCACACCCGCCGGTACGGCGAGGACGACCCGCGGGTCGCCGAGTGGCGCTGGATCCGGGAGACCGCCCCCGACCTACGAGGTGGACAGTGAGCGGCGAGGAGATCCTGGTCGGCTACGACGGGTCCCCGGACGCGGCGCGGGCGCTGGACTGGGCGCTCGACGAGGCGGGCCGCAGCGGACGGCCGGTCCGGCTGGCGTACGTCTTCGAGTGGCTGACGGTGGCCGGCTGGATCGGCCCCGGCGTGGCCCCCGGAGTCTGGCCGGACGAGGAGGCCCGGCGACAGGTCGAGGAGCTGGTGAGCAGGGCCGCCCGCGACGCGGGGACCACGCACCCGGAGCTGACCGTCACCGGTGAGGTGCTCGACGGGCCACCGGCGCTGGTGCTCCAGGAGGCGTCGGTCGACGCCGGCCTGCTGGTGCTCGGCACGCGCGGGCACGGTGGGTTCGGCGAGCTGTTGGCCGGGTCGACCGCCGTCACGGTGGCCGCGCACGCGCACTGTCCGGTGGTGGTGGTCCGCGACGGGACCAGCGAGCGGTGGGCCGGGCCCGTGGCGGTCGGCGTGGACGGCTCGGAGTGCTCCCTGCTCGCGTTGGGCTTCGCGTACGAGCAGGCCGCGGCCCGGCGGGTGCCGCTGCGCGTGGTGCGCGCCTGGCAGCCGCCCGCCGGCCGGTGGGCCCCTCCCGGCTTCGACCCGGACGCGGCGGTCGCGGAGGCCCGGACCGAGGTGGAGGAGGCGCTGGCCCGCTGGCGGGGGGCCTTCCCGAACGTCGAGGTGACCGTGGACGTGGCGGGCGGCAGCGCCTCGTCGCTGCTGGTCGAGGCGAGCCGCGGCGCCGGGCTGGTGGTGGTCGGGACGCGCGGTCGGGGCGGACTCCGGGGCATGCTGCTCGGCTCGGTCAGCCAGCAGCTCCTGCACCACGCTGACTGCCCGGTCGCGGTGGTCCGGGAGCGCTGACCGGTCACCGGTCACAGCGCGGCCCGGCGCGGCCCGGCGCGGCCCGGCGTGGTGCGGCCGGCGTGGCCGGACGAGGCCCGGCGTTGTCCAGGCCCGAGCGCGCCGAGACGAAGCCCTGGTGTGTCGCTGGTCGAGGCGACAGTTGTTCGAGAGCGTTATGTCTCACAGACATATTCATGTCTGTGAGACATAACGCTCTCGGCCCTTGTGCCTTCCAGATCGACGGCGCCGGCGCCCTTCAAGTAGACGGCGGCGGAGGCGTGATCGAAGCCGGGCCATGCGGAGGCCGGGCAGCGTGACGGCGGGGTCAGCGACCGTCGGTCGGGTTGAGCGAGAAGTAGTCCTCCTCCTCCTGGATCAGGTGCAGACCGAGGACGGCCGCCAGGCCGTAGAGGGTGGCGAGCAGGTCGGTGCGCTGGTCGGGGCGTACCGGACCGTCGCCGGCCTGCGCCAGGTGCGCGCCGATCCGGTCCACGAGCCGCCGGACCTCCACGTGCGCCCGGCTCATCGTGGAGGTGGCCTCGGCGCTGCCCAGCGGGTCGGCCAGGGCGGGATAGAGCTGCTGCTCCTCCCCCGCCTCGTGCGGCAGCACCTCCTGCGTCAACCGACGGTGGCTTTCCCGCAGCGCCGGCAGGCACGCCGGGTCCTCCGGCCGGGTGGCCAGCAGGTCGGCCACGTCCCGCAGGCCCACGAGCACGTCCCGTACGCCGCCGTGCTGGTCGGCGTACTCGGTGAGCAGCTCGCGGGTGCGCGGCGGCACGTCCCGGTGCCGCAGCCCACCGGTCAGGGCGCGCAGCGCGTTGAGGATCACGAGCACGTCGATGCCCTCCTGGAGGAAGGCCCCGGCCACCGGAGGCAGCCGGCCGACCGCAGCCACCAGCATCGCCAGCACGGCCAGCCCCATCCCGACGGTCGCGCTCTGCACCGCGATCCGACGGGCGTAGCGGGCGATCTCCACGGCATCGGCGAGGCGGTCGAGGCGGTCGACGGTGAGCACCGCGTCGGCGACGTCCGCCGAGGCGGTCGCCCCGGTCGCGCCCATCGCGACACCGACGTGCGCCTCGGCCAGCGCCGGAGCGTCGTTGACCCCGTCGCCGACCATCACCGTCACCGCCCGGTCCGCCTCCGCGCGGACCCGGGTGACCTTCTCCGCAGGGGAGCAGCGGGCCAGCACGTCGTCCACGCCGACGGTCCGGGCCACCTGGTCGGCGGTGTCCGGCCGGTCGCCGGTGACCATGACGATCCGCCGCAGGCCCGCCTCGCGCAGGCGTCGCACGGTACGCCGGGCGTCGGGGCGTACCGGGTCCTCCAGCAGAACCGCCCCGATCGGCCCGGCGTCGCCGCCGACCCACACCACCGACCGGCCGGCCAGGTCGGCCCGGGAACGAACCCGTCCCGCCCAGTCCGGCAGCTCGCCGTCGAGCTGGCCCACCCGCACCGTCCGGCCGTCCACCAGCCCGCGTACGCCCCGGCCCGGCTCCTCGGTCACGTCGGTCGGCTCGGCCAACGACAGCCCCCGATCGCGGGCCTGCCGCACCAGCGCGCGGGCCAGCACATGCGGGGAGAGCTGCTCCACCGACGCGGCCAGGCGGAGCACCTCGTCGCGGTCCCCGCCCGGCGCGGCGACCGTCTCGGCGGCGCGTGGCCGGCCGGCGGTGAGCGTGCCGGTCTTGTCGACCAGCAGGGTGCGGGCCCGGCCGAGCATCTCCAGCGAGGCGCCGTCGCGGACCAGTACGCCACGCCGGGCCGTCCGGGACAGGCCGGAGACGATCGCGATGGGCGTCGCCAGCAGCAGCGGGCACGGGGTGGCCACCACCAGCACGGCGACCGCCCGGATGAACTCGCCGGAGAGCAGCCAGCCCAGACCGGCCAGGACCAGGGTGAACGGCACGAACGCGGCGGCGTACCGGTCGGCGAGCCGGACCATCGGCGCCTTGCGGGCCGTCGCCTCCTCGGCGAGGCGGACGATGCCCGCGTACGTGCTGGCCGCCGCGTCCCTCGTCGCCCGCATCCCGAACCCGGCCCCGGCGTTGACGACGCCGCTGGCCACCTGCTCCCCCGCCGCCCGGCGCACCAGCCGCGACTCGCCGGTCACCACCGACTCGTCCAGCGTCACCGGCTCGTCGACCCGCCCGTCCACCGGCACCACGTCACCCGGCCCGACCACCAGCCGGTCGCCCACCCCGACCTCGTCCAGGGGCACCACCTCGATGCCCCCGTCCGGGCCGCGCCGGCGCGCGGTCCGCGGGGCGTGCGCGAGCAACGCACGCAGGTCGCGGGTCGCCCTCTGCTGGGCGTACGCCTCAAGCGCCCGGCCGGTGGCGAGCATGACCGCGATGACGGCCCCGGCCAGGTACTCGCGGACGACGAGCGCCCCGACCAGGGCGAGAACCGCGATCACGTCCACGCCGAAGCGACGGCGCCACAGGTCCCGCAGCATCGCCCCGGCGGCGGGCACCAGCGCGGCCACCGTCGCCACGGCCCAGACCACGTCGGCCGGACCGCTGCGCCCGGCCAACCGCAGCACCGCCCCGCCCAGCACCAGCGCGGTCAGCCCGGCGAGCGGCACCCACAGCAGCCGGCGCCCGCGCTCACGCCGTGCCGGCTGCTCCGGCACGCACTCGCGCGGCTCCGCCCCCACCTGCGGATCGTCTCAGTGTCGACACGCCACCGGGCCGAAATGCCCTGCGGCGCCAGGCCCTGCGGACCGTGCGTCCCCACCGGAGATGTCGCAGGATGGAGCCGCAACCCCGCCCGGGCCACCGGCGGGTACGGCACGATGGGCTTTGAACACGGAAAGGTCGTGACCATGAGCCACGAATCCCCGGCGACGGACCGTCCGGTCACCACCGCTCTGGCGGAGGCCGCGGCGACAGCCGGTCACGCCCCCTCGGTGCACAACACGCAGCCATGGCGGTGGACGGTGCTGCCGGACGCGTTGGAGCTGCGGGTGGTCCGCGAACGCCAGCTCGCCGCCACCGACCCCGAGGGCCGGCTGCTCGCGCTGAGCTGCGGGGCCGCGCTGCACCACGCCCGGGTCGCGCTCGCCGCCGAGGGCTGGCGGGTCGCGGTCGAGCGGATGCCCGACCCGGCGGACACGGACCTCCTGGCCCGGTTGACCGGCCCGAGGAGGATCGCCGCCGACCCGGAGGCGATGCGCCTGGTGCAGTGCATGCAGGTGCGGCACACCGACCGGCGGCCGGTCAGCGACGAGCCGGTGCCCACGGCCGCGCTCGGGGAGATCACCTCGGCGGTGGTCGCCGAGGGGGTCCAGTTCCAGCTGCTCAACCGGGACCAGGTCATGGAGCTGGCCGCCACCGCGTCCCACGCCGCCACCGTCGAGTCGGAGGACCCCCAGCTGCGCGAGGAGCTGGCGTACTGGACCAGCCGATCCGGTGGCACCGGCCTGCCGCCGGAGGTGCTGCCCGAGTCGGCACCGCAGACCACCGTGCCGGCCCGTGACTTCGGCCGCCCGGGCAGCCTGCCGGTCGGTCCGGGGCACGACCAGGCGGCGGTGTACGCGATGCTCTACGGCGACGAGGACGAGCCGGACAACTGGCTGCGCGCCGGTGAGGCCCTCTCGGCGGGCTGGCTGGCCGCCACCCGGCTGGGCGTCTCCCTCGTGCCGCTGAGCGGGGTCGTGGAGGTGCCGGGGACCCGGCAGACACTGCGGGGCCTGCTGGCCGGCCTCGGCTTCCCGTACCTGGTGCTGCGGCTGGGAATCGCGGACCCGGCGCACGCCGGCCCGCCGCACACCCCGCGCCTCGACGTCGCGCAGGTGGTCGACACGTCCGCGGTCCGCACCGACCGTGGGTAGCGGGGGACGCACCATCGGCCACCCGGCCGGTAACATCGCGGCGTGGCCAGCAGTGCACCCAACCCTCGGCACGAGCCCCAGTCGACCCCCTCGCTCGGGCTGAGCCCGCTGTCCCGGGTCCGCCTCGACGAACTGCTCCAGGAGATGCTGGACCGGGTCGGGGAGGTGGTGACCAGCCGCGAGCGGCTGCGCGCCCTGCTCGACGCGGTGGTCGGCATCGGCAGCGACCTGGACCTGCGCAGCACCCTCCAGCGCATCGTGGAGGCGGCGTGCTCGCTGGTGGGCGCCCGCTACGGAGCGCTCGGGGTGGTCGGGCACGACCGGATGCTGTACGACTTCATCACCCACGGCATCGACGCGGAGACGCACGCGCGGATCGGCGACCTGCCGCACGGCCGGGGCGTGCTCGGCCTGCTCATCGACGATCCGCGCCCGCTGCGGATGCCCGACATCACCCAGCACCCGAAGTCGTACGGGTTCCCGCCGAACCACCCGCCGATGCACAGCTTCCTCGGCGTGCCGGTGCGCATCCGCGACCAGGTGTTCGGCAACCTCTACCTGGCCGAGAAGCAGGGCGGCGCGCAGTTCACCGAGGACGACGAGGAGATCGTCGTCGCGCTCGCCGCCGCGGCCGGCGTGGCGATCGAGAACGCCCGGCTGTACGCGCTGGCGCACCGGCGGGAGCGCTGGCTCGCCGCCACCGCCGAGATCACCTCGGTGCTGCTCGGCGAGGTACGCCGCACCGACGCGCTGGCACTGGTGGCCCGGCGGGCCCGGGAGGTCGCCGAGGCGGAGGTGGCGCTGGTGCTGCTCTACGACCCGGAGGCCGACCAGTTCACCGTCGAGGTGGTCGATGGGGCCGGCGAGCAGGCCGCGGCGCTCTCCGGCACCGTGCTGCCGGCGGCGCAGACCAGCTTCGCCGCCGCCGTCCGTGACGGTCGGCAGGACCGCGCGGAGGACCTGGCCCACGCGGCGCCCTGGCCGGCACTGCTGCACACCGGGCCGGCGGTGATCTCCCCGCTGAACACGGCCGACACCCTGCACGGTGTGCTCGTGATCGCCTACCGCGCGGAGCGCGGCGGGGCCACTGACGACGACCTCGCGCTGCTCGGGAGTTTCGCCGGGCAGGCCGCGCTGGCCATGGAGCGGGCGCGGGGGCAGGAGGAGCGGGAGCTGCTGGTGGTCCTGGAGGACCGCGAACGGATCGCCCGCGACCTGCACGACGTGGTCATCCAGCGGCTCTTCGCCACCGGCCTGCAGTTGCAGAGCGCGGTGCCGCTGGCCGCGCGCCCCGATGTCGCGAAGCGGATCAACGCGGCGGTCGACGACCTGGACGCCACGATCCGCGACATCCGCCGGACGATCTTCGAGCTGCGTACCCCGATGAGCGCGGCGCTGCGTACCGAGATCCGGGAGGCGGTCGAGGTGGCCGCCGAGTCGCTCGGCTACCGGCCCACGCTGGAACTGGTCGGGCCGGTGGACAGCGCCGTCGGAGAAGAGGTCCGTGCGGATCTCACGGCCGTGCTGCGGGAGGCGCTGTCCAACGCGGTACGGCACGCGCAGGCGCACCACGTCAGCGTGGCGGTACGCGTCGAGGCCGGGCACGTCACGGTCACCGTCACCGACGACGGGGTGGGCTGCGACCCGGCCGCCGCCCGGGGTGGCCTGGTCAACCTGCGCGAGCGCGCCGAACGCCACGGCGGGACGTTCGAGGTGCGGGCGGTCGCCCCGCACGGCACCCGCCTGCACTGGTCCGTCCCGCTGGCGGCCTGACCGTCAGGGGGTCTTGCCGAGCAGACGGGTGGCGAGGACCGCGGCTTGCGTACGGCGCTCCAGGCCCAGCTTGGCCAGGACGCTGGAGACGTAGTTCTTCACGGTCTTCTCGGCGAGGAACATCTTGCCGGCGATCTCCCGGTTGGTGAGCCCCTCGGCGACGTACTCCAGGATGCGCCGCTCCTGCTCGGTGAGGGACTTCAGCTCGCGCGGCTGCTCGACGCCGCTGCGGATGCGCTCCAGGACCCGGGTGGTGATCGCCGGGTCGAGCAGCGACTGCCCGGCCGCCACCCGGCGCACGGCGTCGACCAGGTCGGTGCCGCGGATCTGCTTGAGCACGTAGCCCGCCGCGCCGGCCATGATCGCGGCGAAGAGCGCCTCGTCGTCCTCGTACGAGGTGAGGATCAGGCCCTTGATCGAGGAGTCCACGGCCCGGACGTCCCGACACACGTCGATGCCGTTGCCGTCGGGCAGTCGGGCGTCGAGGATCGCCACATCCGGCCGGAGCGCAGGGATGCGGCGCGCGGCCTCCTGGGCCAGGCCGGACTCCCCGACCACCTCGATGTCGCCGCTGCTCTGGAGCAGGTCGGCCAGGCCACGACGGACGACCTCGTGGTCGTCGAGCAGGAACACGCGGATCATCCCTCGTTTCTACCCCCACCGGGCCGCGTAACGCACGGGCCGAAGGTCCCGACCACGCCACACGTCCCGCTCGGACGGGTCCTCCGGCCCTGCCCGCGCGCACCGTCGGTGACGGAATGTGGGGTAGGACCAGCGGGGGGCTGCACGGCCTGCCACGGAAGGAGCATCGCCATGGACACCGGCTTCACCGTCGAGCAGTTGCGGGCTGCCGCGACCGACGCCGTCCGGGCACCGTCGCTGCACAACACGCAACCATGGCGGTTCCGCCTGCGCGAGGGCGGGATCGAGGTGCTGGTCGACCCGTCGCGGCGGCTGCCGGCGACCGATCCGAGCGGCTGGGGCACCCGGATCGCGGCCGGCGCCGCGCTGTTCAACCTGCGGCTCGCCCTGGCCGTGGCCGGTACGCCGGCGACGGTGCGGCTGCGGCCGTACCCGGCCGAGCCGGACGTGGTGGCCCGCCTGGTGCCGGACGTGCCCCGGCGCCCCATCCCGGCGGAGCAGTCCCTGTACGCGGCGATCCCCCGCCGGTTCAGCAACCGCGCCCCGTTCTGGCCGGACCCGGTGCCCGCCGACGCCCGGTGGCGGCTGGGCGAGGCGGCCCGCGCCGAGCAGTGCTGGTTGGAGCTGCTGATCGGGACGAGCGCGGTGAACGCGTTCGCGGAGATCGCCCGGGGCGCCCACCGGGTGCTGGAGCGGGACCCGGCGTACCGGGCCGAACGGGAGGAGTGGGTCCGCACCGAGCACGCCGTGGACGGCGTCCCGGCCGCGGCGGGCGGCCCGCAGAGCGAGCCGCAGGACCTGTTGCCCTCGCGGGGGTTCGGCGGGCGGGACCGCGCGCCGGGGCGGGACTTCGAGCCGGAGCCGCTGGTGGCGGTGCTCGGCTCGACCGGCAACACGGCCGTCGACCAGGTGGTCGCCGGTCAGGCGTTGCAGCGGGTGCTGCTCACCGCCACCGACGCCGGACTGGCGGTGTCGATGCTCTCCCAGCCGATCGAGGTGCCCGGGGCGCGGGAGCAGCTGCGGCTGTCGCTGGGCCGGTTCGGCACCCCGCAGATGGTGATGCGGATCGGGTACGGTCAGCCCGGCTCGCCGACCCCGCGCCGCCCCGTCGGGGACGTGCTCGACCTGCCGGTCCGGCCCGGCTGATCCCCGACGGAGGGCCCGCGCCCGCCGGACGGGGCCGGCACGCCGACGGCCCCGGCGGGTCAGACGGGCGCGGCACCCGTCGCGGCGAGCAGGGCCGCCTCGCGGGCCGGGTCGAGACCCGCCGGGGCCCGCTGCGGCCGGCCCGCCCGGGGCGGCACCGTGCCGACCTCACGCAGCCACGCCCAGGTGTCGGCGACCGTCTCGGCCACCGGCCGGCACGTGAGGCCGGCGGCGTACGCGCGGGTGACGTCGCGCTCCTGCAACCAGCGGTACTCGTGCCCCTCCGGAATCCAGATCGGCAGGTCGTTCCAGGGCTCCACACCAGCGGCCAGGAGAGCGCCCGGGTCGGTCCAGCGCAGCCGGGCGTCGGAACCGGTCACCGCCACAGCGGCGTCGAGCAGGCCACCCATGGTGGCGTGACCGGTCCGGCTGACCACGTTCACCGGGCCGGAGGCGTGCGATTCGAGCAGGAAGGTGGCCAGGTCCCGCACGTCGACGTACTGCAGCGGCAGGTCGGCCGGCCCGGGGGCCAGCACGTCCCCGCCCCGGGCGATCCGGGTGAGCCACCAGGGCAGCCGACCGATGTCCTCGCCCGGGCCGAGGATCAGGCCGGCCCGGGCGAGCAGCGCGCGGTCCCCGAGGACCGCGTGGACGGCACGCTCGGCGCCGGACTTGTTGCGGGCGTAGTCCGCCTCGTCCGCGTCCGGCGCGGCGTCGACCGTGGGCGCGTCCTCGTCGGACCCGGGGGTCACCGGCTCGGCGTACACCGAGCCGCTGGAGAGGTAGACGTACCTCCCGGCGCGGTCGGCCAGCGCGGCCGCCGCGGCACCCGCCACCCGGGGCGCGCCGTCCCAGGTGTCGACCACCACGTCCCACTCGCCGTCGGCCAGCGCGGCCAGGCCGTCCGGCGCGGTCCGGTCACCCCGCAACCGGTGTACGCCCGCCGGCGCCGTCCCGTGCAGCCCGCGGTTGAACACCGTCACCGACCAGCCGCGACGCACTCCCTCGGCCGCCGTCGCCCCGCCCACGAACCCCGTACCGCCCAGCACCAGAAGTCTCATGCGCTCCACTGTGCCGGCTGGCGGACCCGCCCGGTGCGTGTGTTCACGGTGAGCGGATCTGCCGACAGCTAACCCCTCCGGGGCTGCGCCGCGCGCCCGTCGCGGTGGGACGGGGCAGAGATCGGGGGTGCCGGCGGAAATAATGGCCACCGACACCGTTTCGGGGGCGGTTCGGTCACGGACGCTCCCCACCCGACGGACACGAGCGAGGATCCGACATGACCGAGGGGCACCCCTCCGTTCCACCACCGCCCACCCCGCCGTACGGCCCGCCGGTGGCACCACCGCCCGGCGCCTACCGGTACGGCCCGCCGGTTCACCCGGCGGCGCCACCGCCGTCGGCGCCGAAGCGGTCGCGACTGGGGCTCTGGATCGGGCTCGGCGCCGCCGGACTGGTCCTCGTCCTGCTCGTCGTCGGGTCGGTGTTCGCCCTGTCCGCGTACCTCGACAAGCACGGCGGGTCGGACGGGGCCGGCCCCCACGACCTGGTCGCGTACGCGGACATCGAGGGTCTGCTGGACGAGCACACCCGGGCGCTGCGCGACCGGGACGAGAAGGCGTTCGTGGCCCCGTTCGACCCCACGGACCGGAAGCTGGTCGCGCAGCAGACCAACCTCTTCCGCAACCTGACGAAGCTGCCGCTGCGCGAGAGCCGCTTCAAGGAGTTCATCTCGCGGGACTTCACCGACTCCGGTTCCGGCGTGACCTTCACGATGATCGTCTCGTTCGTGCACCAGTTCGAGGGGTTCGACCCGAAGCCCGTCGAGGAGCTGTACGCCTGGACGGTGGCCCGCTCCGCGAAGGACGCCCCGCTGCGGGTCACCGGCGTGGCCGGCGGCATGCCGGGTCACGAGGGTCGCGACATGACCACCTACCACCCTGCGCCCTGGGACATGTGGGAGGAGATCCACGTCGAACGGACGCCGCACACGCTGGTCATCTCCGACGCGGCGCTGCGGGCGGAGGCGCGGCGGCTCGCGCCGGTCGCGGAGCGGGCCGCGGCGGACGACCTCGCCGCCTGGCGAAGCGGCGGGGTGTCCGCCGAGGTTCCGCAGGGCTTCGTCATCACCCTGGTGAAGGGCAGGAAGGAGCTGGGGTCGCTGTACCGCACCACCAGGGAGACGCCCCTGGAGTCCGGGGTGGCGATCCCGGTGCCCCCGGTCGGGGCCATCGACGGCGAGACGGTGGACGCCCTGGACGTCGCCACCACCCGCGTGGTGATCGACGTGGCCGACGAGTACCACTTCACGAAGGGCAGCGCCGACCGGCAGGCCAAACTGTTCCGGCACGAGCTGGCCCACGGGATCACGAACGTGCTCAGCGACCTCCAGCCGGGTGTGGCGGGCCTGGACGGCCACGCCCAGTGGGTGGTCGAGGGCTTCGCCGAGTGGTTGGGCCACGACCGGCGCCCGTGGATCTCCAGCGAGCGCACCGACGAGTCGCGACCCGTCTTCCGGCAGCGCGGTGAGCTGGAGCAGTTGCCGTCCAACGCCCAGTGGGCGAAGAACTCCAAGGGCAGTTACCACTACTGGCTGGCGCACTCGGCGATCGGTTACCTGGCCGAGCGGTACGGCGAGACGAAGGTGATCCGCTTCGTCGCCGCCCACTACCAGGGCAGCGGTGTCAGCACCGCGATGCGCGACGAACTGGGGGTGTCGTTCGACGAGTTCGAGAAGGCCTGGGCGGCGTACGTGGCGAAGACGGTGCGCTGACCCCGTACGGTTGCGGCGGCCGGCACCCCGGCCGCCGCGACCGGGCCGGCGGACCGGGACCGGAGACGGCGAAAGGCCCGGCACCGGAACCGGTGACGGGCCTTCGTGGTCTTCCTGGTGGGCGATACTGGGTTTGAACCAGTGACCTCTTCCGTGTCAAGGAAGCGCGCTCCCACTGCGCCAATCGCCCGTGGGCACCGCCCTGCCCGGTCGACCGGACCTCGGGGCGGATCGCGAGCGGACGACGGGATTCGAACCCGCGACCCTCACCTTGGCAAGGTGATGCGCTACCAGCTGCGCTACGTCCGCGTGTCGCCGACGTGCGTCGGTGACAGGGAGAACTGTACCCGACGGCAAGATCGCGCGACGCGCCGGCCCCACTCCCCCGAGGCGGTGCGGCGACCCGGCGACCGGCGGGCCGGAGGATTGCGCAGGTGAGCGGCGGGGTACTGACGATCCTCGACAGCACACCACACCCTTTTCGAGAAGGAGGCTGTCGTGGGTATCGGCACCAGCATCTTCCTGATCGCGCTCGGCGCGATCCTCACCTTCGCCCTGGACGCCAGCGTCGGCGGCATCAACCTCGACGTGGTCGGCTGGATCCTCATGGCCGCCGGCGTGCTCGGCCTGATCATGACCTCGGTGATCTGGGGTCGTCGCCGCCGCGAGGTCGTCACCACCGCCGAGCCGGTGGAGTACCGGCGGGTCGAGGAGCGTCGGGACGTCGCCCCGCCGCTGTGAGGCGGGCGGTCGGACGGCCGACGGAGCTGGACGGTCGGCCCGACCCCGGGCAGGACAGACGAGAGGCCCGTCACCGATTCGGTGACGGGCCTCTCGTACCTGTGGGCGATACTGGGTTTGAACCAGTGACCTCTTCCGTGTCAAGGAAGCGCGCTCCCACTGCGCCAATCGCCCTCGTTGTTACCGAGGTGGGGACGGGATTTGAACCCGCGTACACGGCTTTGCAGGCCGTTGCCTCGCCTCTCGGCCACCCCACCGAGGTTGCCCCCGTCATGCGTGGCGGCAGCTCCGAGCGGACGACGGGATTCGAACCCGCGACCCTCACCTTGGCAAGGTGATGCGCTACCAGCTGCGCTACGTCCGCGTGTCCCCGAGCGTTCCCCGGTGACGGATGAGAACTTTAGCCGAGCCGCGGGACGGTTGCCAACTTGGGGGTGGCCCGGCGCGTCCCGGTGACACCGGACACTCCGGCCGAGAGACGGCACCGACGGGCGTGGGCAGGGCCGGGACGCCCGAGCCGATCGACGCATTTCACCATCTTGTAACGGTTGCGACAAGTGTCCGAGTTCCGACTGCAGACGAGCCCCGATCCGCCGCGTTGGTAACGCCTCGTGTTCGGATCGATGGGTTACGGTGACGGTCGTGACGAGACGTGCGGCTGAGATCCGCCTGGATGCCCTGCTGCGCACAGCCTGTGACGTGATCGTCGAGCGCGGTCTGGCCAACACCCGGACGGCCGACGTGGCACAGGCCGCCGGGGTGAGTCAGGCCCTGGTCTTCTACCACTTCGCCACCAAGGACCGGCTGCTCGCCGAGGCGTTCGCGTACGCCGTCGAGCAGGATCTCGCCCGGCTGGACGCGGTCACGCAGTCCAGCGCGCCGCCGCTGACCAAGCTGCGCCGGCTCGTGAAGCTCTACACCCCGACCGGCCGGCCCACCTCCTGGTCCCTGTGGATCGACGGCTGGGCGGAGTCGCTGCGGACCCCCGAGTTGGAGAAGGTCTCCCGGCGGCTGGACCTGCGGTGGCGGCAGGACCTGGCCGCGGTGATCGCCGCCGGGGTCGACGAGGGCACCTTCGAGTGCGCGGACCCGGAGGGCGCCGCCTGGCGGATCAGCGCGGTGATGGACGGTCTCGCGGTGCAGCTCGCGGTGCACGACCGGGTGATCTCGCGGCGCCAGTTCTCCGAGTGGGTGCGCCTGGTCACCGCGCGGGAGCTGGGGCTCGATCCGGCGCAGCTGGACTGAGCAGCGGGAACCGCCACGAAGGCGGTGGGCCAGCCGGAACAATCGGCGGCATGGACCTGCTGGAGACGTACCGCCGCAGCCTGGCCGAGTTCACCGAGCGGGTGGCGCAGGTGGGCCCCGGGCAGTGGTCGGACCCGACCCCGTGCGCCGACTGGGACGTCCGGACGGTCGTCAACCACGTGGTCGCCGAGGACCGCTGGAGTGTGGCGCTGCTCGCCGGTCGGATCATCGAGGAGGTCGGCGACCGGTACGACGGCGATCAGCTCGGCGAGGACCCGGCCGGGGCCGCGCGCGAGGCGGCGGGGCAGGCGGAGACGGCCTTCACACGCCCGGCGGCCCTGGACGGCACCGTCGCGCTCTCCTCGGGCCCGACCTCCGCCGACGAGTACCTGCACCAGCTCATCGCCGAGCACCTCGTGCACGGGTGGGACCTGGCGGTGGCGACGGGAACCGACCCTCGGCTGGACGCGGACGCCGTCGCCGAGTGCGCGCGGTGGTTCGGCGGGCGGGTCGCCGACTACCGGCGGAGCGACCTGGTGGCGCCGGGTGTGGACGTGCCGCAGGACGCCGACGAGCAGGACCGCCTCCTCGCCGCCTTCGGCCGCGACCCGGAGTGGGCGCCCTGACGCGGCCGACGGCGGCGGTCAGCCCGCGTACGGCTCGGGGGTGGTCATGGTGCGGCGGCGCTGGCGCTCCCGCAGCCGGCGCAGGGCCGGCGGGTGGACGTTGGCGCGGTCCAGGTCGCCGCCGTAGTGGGCGAGCACGCGGTGGTCCATCACCCGGCGCCAGACCGGCGGGACCAGCGCGGCCACCAGCATCGTCGCGTAGCCGGCGGGCAGCTGCGGCGAGAAGTCGAAGCTGCGCAGGGTCTGGTAGCGGCGCAGCGGGTTGGCGTGGTGGTCGCTGTGCCGCTGGAGCTGGAAGAGGAACACGTTGGTGACGGTCCGGTCGCTGTTCCAGCTGTGCCGGGGGTCGACCTTCTCGTAGCGGCCGGCGGCGGTGCGCTGCCGGGCCAGCCCGTAGTGCTCGAGGTAGTTGACCGCCTCCAGCAGGGAGAACCCGACCACGGCCTGGAGAATCAGGAACGGCAGCACAACCGGGCCGAACGCGACGACCAGCAACGCGTACAGCGCCAGCGTCATCGCCCAGGCGTTGAGGATGTCGTTGCGCCACGTCCAGGGGTTGCGGCTCCGGCGGCGGAAGCGGCTGGTCTCCAGCCGCCAGGCCGAGCGCAGGCTCCCCCAGACGGTACGCGGCCAGAACGCCCAGAAGCTCTCGCCAAGGCGGGAACTGGCGGGGTCCTCCGGGGTGGCGACGCGGGTGTGGTGCCCCCGGTTGTGCTCGACGTAGAAGTGCCCGTACCCGGTGGGGGCGAGGGCCACCTTGGAGAGCCAGCGCTCCATCGTCTCGCGCTTGTGGCCCAGCTCGTGGGCGGTGTTGATGGCGATGCCGTTGACCACCCCGATGGTGGCGACCAGGCCGGCCGAGCCCAGCGCCGTCAGGTCACCGGAGGCCCAGACGGCGCAGCAGACCACCAGGGCGGCGTACTGGGCCGGCAGGTAGAGGTAGGTGAGCCAGCGGTAGTAGCCGTCGGCCTGCAGCCGGGGAACCGCCTCGTCCGGCGGGTTGCGCCGGTCGTCGCCGATGAGCAGGTCGACCACCGGGATGAGCCCGAAGACGAACGCCGGGGTGAGCCACCAGGCCCAGGCGCCGCCGCCGGCCCGCCAGGCGGCCCAGCCCAGGAAGGGCAGCGCCGGGACGAGCAGGGCCAGCGGCCAGAGCGGCCGGCGGGTGTCCCGCCAGGCGGTGGGGGTGACGGTCGCGTCGACGGCCATGGCCGACCTCCGATCTCTCGCGGTCTCCCCTCCGACTGTGGCAGCCGTCACTCGATTTTACAAGAGGCATACTTTTGTAAAGTCTCGATCAGCGGCGGGCGGGACGCCATCCCGCCCGGTCCGTCGGCCGGCCCCACCGCCGGTCCGCCCCGGAGTCGTCGGTACCGGTCGCCCCGGCCGTCCTGGTGAGATGCCGCAGGCGCAGCAGCAGGCCGAAACCCATCGAGAGCAGCAGCCCACCGAGCAGGAACGCGGCCTGCACCACCCCGAACCCGCCGGAGGCGGCCACCGGCCGTCCCGCTCCCGCGGCGGGTGGCACGTCGGCCGCCGGGGGCACCTCGGCGACCGCCTCGTCCGTCGGCGCGACCTCGGTCCCCTCGACCGCCGGCTCCGTCGGCTCGGCGGTCGTGGGCTCCGGCGCCGCCGAGGTCGGCGTGGCCGCCACACCCTGCCCGACCACCGAGCGGGTCGCCGTCTGGCTCGCCAACAGGCGCAGGTTCGCGTCGTACGCCTCGGCCGCGAGGGTGACCCGACCCTCGGTGACGTCCTCGGCGAAGGACACCCGGTAGCGCGCGGTGACCGTACGGTCCGGGCAGAGCGTGCCCGGATCCAACTGCCGGTCGGTCAGCCGGGCCACGTCTCCGTCGGTGCGGACGTCCAACGGGAACGAGCCCGTCTCCTCGATTCGGTCCATCCTGACCTGGTCGAGCCGGAGACCCTCCACCCGCAGCACCATCGACCACCGCACCCTGACGCAACCGCCCCGGTCCCGGCGGACCACCGCCGAGACCGTCTCCACCCGTTCACCGGCCCGGAACTCGTCCGGCAGGCCACTCAGCTCGGTGGTGTTGGCCGCCAGCGCGGGCGTGGGCGCCGCCAGGCCCACCCCGGTCAGACAGGCCAGCACCACCCCGGTCCGCAACACGTACCGCCACACCGTCCGCACTGTTCCGCCCTCCCGTCGGTCGCCTCCACTCAGCAACGCTAGGAGCGGGCGGGACCACCCGGTAGACGGGCGTGTTCGCACCGGTCGCCACATCCGAGGGCCGGTTTCACCCAGCGTGGTGAACCGGTCACCACTCCCCCGCGACACGCCGGGTGACCGACCCGGGGGAGAATCGGCCGGTGTCCGAGCTCTCCACCGCCTTCGTCCGCCTGCACGCCCGCCTCGCGCCGGTGCCCTTCGTCCCGGAGGTGCGGCTGCACCAGGCCGACGACGCCGTCGGGCTCTGGGAGCTGACCGAGGGCGAGTTCCGTAGCAGCCAGCCGCCGCCGTTCTGGGCGTTCGCCTGGGCCGGCGGGCAGGCCCTCGCGCGGTACGTCACGGACCATCCCGAGCTGGTCGCCGACCGCCGGGTGCTGGACCTGGCCGCCGGGTCCGGCCTGGTGGCGATCGCCGCCGCGCGGGCCGGCGCCGCCACCGTCCGCGCCGTCGAGGTGGACCCCCTGGCCGTCGCGGCCGTCGCGGTCAACGCCGACGCCAACGGCGTACGCGTCGACGCCGACCTCGCCGACATCCTGGACGGCGACGCGGGCGGCGCCGAGGTGGTCCTCGCCGGTGACGTCTTCTACAGCCAGGCGATGGCCAACCGGATGCTGCGTTTCCTGCTGCGGGCGGCCCGGGCGGGCGCCACGGTGCTGGTCGGCGACCCCGGCCGGGCCTTCCTGCCCCGCGACCGCTTCGAACAGCGGGCCGTGTACGAGGTGCCCGTGCCGGAGACGCTGGAGAGCGTACGGGTGAAGCGCACCACGGTGTGGCAGTTGCGGGCCGGCCTGCCGGGGGCGGCCGGCTAGCGTGTCGGCGTGCTGTTCCGGACCTGGGCGGAGCCGGCGGGGACGCCCTGGCCGGACGTGGCCCGCGTCGCCGACCACGTCGGCGTCGACCACCTCGTGGTGACCCGGCACGCGCTGGTCCGGCAGGTGCTCACCGACCCGGTCACGTACCGCCCGGACAACGCCCTCGACGCGGTCACCCCGATGCCGGTGGCGGCCCTGCGGGTGCTCGCCGGGCACCGCTTCCGGCTGCCGCCGACCCTGGCCAACAACGGCGGGCTCAGCCACCCGGGCATCCGCGCCGCCGTGGCCGAGGCCCTGCACCCCACGCGCGTCGCCGCCCAGCGGCCGTGGCTGACCGCGCTGGTCCGCGAGCGGGTCGGCCGGATCGGCGCCGCGCTCGACGCCGGTGCGGCGGTCGACCTGCACGCCGGACTGGCCGCCGACCTGCCCCTGCTGGTGCTGGCCCGGCTGGTCGAGCTGCCCGACGCGCCGGTGGCGGCGGTCAAGGACTTCGCGCGGGCCGCCCTGGAGCTTTTCTGGGCCCCGCTGGACGCCGACCGCCAGCTCGCCCTGGCCACCGAGGTCGGGCGTTTCCACGGGGTGTTGCGGGAGTTCGCCACGACCGGGGGCGGCCTCGCCGCGTCCCTGCGGTCCGCCGGGCACCCGCCCGACGTGGTGGTCGGCGCCCTGTTCTTCCTGCTGGTCGCCGGCCAGGAGACCACCTCACAGTTCCTCACGCTGCTGCTGCACCGGCTCGCCGGGGAGCCGGCGGTCCGCGCCGGCCTGCGGGACCGGACGGTCGCCGCCGCCGACGTCGTGGAGGAGGGGCTACGGCTGGAGCCGCCGATCGTCACCTGGCGGCGGGTGGCGGCGGCGGACACGGTGCTGGGTCGGACGGCGGTGCCGGCGGGCACCAGCGTCGTGCTCTGGCTGGCCCGCGCCGGGCGCGACCCCTCCGTCGTGGACCTCCCGGACGAGTTCCGCCCCGGCCAGCGCGGTTCCCGCCGGCACCTGGCGTTCGGCGCCGGCGCCCACCGCTGCGTCGGCGACCAGCTCGCCCGGATGGAGGCCGCGGTCGTGGTCGACGAGGTCGCGCCGCTGCTGGACGGCGTGACCGTCGTCCGGCCGCCATGGTGCCCGGACAACCTCACCTTCCGGATGCCCGACGCCTTCGTCGTCCGCCGGCCCGGTCCGCAGGTCGCCCTTCGCGCACTGTCGAGCTGATGTCGTAGACGACTCAGCTCGACAGGACGCGACGGATCACCCGTCCCCGAACGACCCCGCCGCCGCACCGAGGTCGACGGGTCCGGTGGTCAGCTGATCTCCTCGGCCCACGCCCGCCAGTCGTCGAGCACGCCGTGCAGCTCCGGGGTGAGCCAGCCGGGCGCGGAGCGCCGGAACACGCCGGGGTCCATCGCGCCGGCACCGGCCGGCAGCGCGCCGAGCAGGTTCGGCACCAGGTCGCTGACGTTCGTCCAGTGCACCAGCTCCGGCTCGGCCGGCCAGGCGCCGATCACCACCCCGGCCGGCACGGCCCGGCGCTCCAGAGCCTCCAAGGTGAGTGCGGTGTGGTTGAGCGTGCCCAGGCCGGCGCGGGCCACCACCACCGCCGGGCAGCCGAGCGACACGGCGAGGTCGGCCACCGTCCACGGCTCCCCCGACGGCCGCAGCCCCATCGGCACCAGCAAGCCGCCGGCACCCTCGACCAGCACCAGGTCGTGCTTGTCGACCTCCTCGCGGACCGCGTCGACCGCCGTGTACAACTCCAGCGGCGGCAGCTCCGCGACCCGGGCCGCCGCCAGCGGGGCGAGCGGGTCGGGGAAGCTCGCCAGGGTGCGGCCGGTCAGCGGGGCGGCCAACCGGGTCACGGCGTCCACGTCGCCGGGCTCGCCGGTCGCCGTACCGGTCTGGCCGGGTTTGACCACCGCGACCCGCAGCCCGGCGGCCTGCGCCGCCGCCGTGATCGCCGCGGTCACCACGGTCTTGCCCACCTCGGTGTCGGTGCCGGTCACCAGGACCGGCCCGCGCCACGGGTCGCTCACGGCTGACACTCCACGATGACCTCCAGGGCCCGCTCGAACTCCGCCCGGGGCACCCCGGCGCCGATGGTCAGGCGCAGGCGGGAACGGCTGTCGGGGGTCGACGGCGGGCGGAAGCAGCCCACGGCGACGCCCCGGTCGCGGCAGTCCGCCGCCCAGGCGGTCGCCGCCTCCGGGCCGGGCGCGGTCACCGAGACCACCGCCGCGTCGGGGGCGGACACGTCCAGCCCGGCCGCGCGCAGCCGGCGGACCACCAGCGCCGCGCGGTCAGCCAGCTCGGCCCGCAGGTCGTCGCCCACGCGGGCCAACTCGACGGCGGCGTGCACGCCGGCCACCACCGCCGGGGGCGGCGCGGTGTCGAAGATGAAGGTCCGCCCGGTCTCGACCAGGTGCCGGACGAACGCGGCCGGGCCGGCGACCACACCGCCCGCCCCGCCGAGCGCCTTGGAGAGGGTGGCGGTGACCACCACGTCCGGCGCACCGGCCAACCCGGCGGCGGCCACGCCACCGGCCCCGGCCGGGCCGGTCACGCCGAGGGCGTGCGCGTCGTCGACCAGCAGCAGGGCGCCGTGCGCGCGGGCCACCGCGTGCAGGTCGGCCAGCGGCGCCAGGTCGCCGTCGACGGAGAAGACCGACTCGGTGACCACGACGGCGGGCCGGCCGGGGGCGGCGGCGAGCGCGGCGGCCACCGCCGCCACGTCGGCGTGCGGCGTCACCACGGTCTCCGCGCCGGAGATCCGGCACCCGTCGATGAGCGAGGCGTGGTTGTGGGCGTCGGAGACGAGCAGCGTACGGGGTTGCACCAGGGCCCGGACCGCGCCGAGGTTGGCCAGGTAACCGGAGGAGAAGACGAGTGCCCGCTCGGCCCCGAGCCAGTCGGCGAGGGCGTCCTCCAGGGCGTGATGGGCGTCGGTGGACCCGCGTACCAGACGCGACCCGGTGGCCCCCAGCCCGTACGCGGCGAGTGCCCGACCGGCGGCGGCGGTGACCTCGGGGTGGGTGGCCAGGCCGAGGTAGTCGTTGCCGGCGAGGTCGACCACGGCGTCGCCGGCGGCCCGGGGATGCAGCCTGCGGGTCAGTCCCGCCTTCGCGCGCAGCTCGGCGCGGCGGTCGAGTGCCGCCAGCCAGTCCGCCACCGTCACCCCTCACCGCTGTCACCCCGGCGGCCCGCCCGGCCGCTTCCGCCGGGCGAAATTACCACCCGCCGGTACCCGACCGGCATTTCCACCCCGGCCCCGCCGGCCGACACGCGGCCCGTTTTCCCCCGCCGGGCGGCCTTGTAGGGTACGAGCCATGCCAGAGATCCTCGACCAGGCCCGTACCCAGGTGCTGGAGAACGGCGTCGGCCTCGACGAGGCCGGTGTCCTCGCCGTGCTGAACCTGCCCGACGAGCACCTGCCCGCAGCCCTCCAGCTCGCCCACGACGTGCGGATGCGCTGGTGCGGCCCCGAGGTCGAGGTCGAGGGCATCGTCTCGCTGAAGACCGGCGGCTGCCCGGAGGACTGCCACTTCTGCTCGCAGTCCGGCCTCTTCACCTCCCCGGTCCGCTCGGTCTGGCTGGACATCCCGTCCCTGGTCGAGGCGGCGAAGCAGACCGCCAAGACCGGGGCGACCGAGTTCTGCATCGTCGCCGCGGTGCGCGGCCCGGACGCGCGGCTGATGAAGCAGATGCGCGACGGCGTCGCCGCCATCAAGGCGGAGGTCGACATCCAGGTCGCCGCCTCGCTCGGCATGCTGACCCAGGAGCAGGTCGACGACCTGGTCGACATGGGCGTGCACCGCTACAACCACAACCTGGAGACCTGCCGCTCCTACTTCCCGAACGTGGTCACCACGCACTCGTGGGAGGAGCGCTGGGAGACCCTGCGGATGGTCCGCGAGTCCGGCATGGAGGTCTGCTGCGGCGGCATCCTCGGCCTCGGCGAGACCGTCGAGCAGCGGGCCGAGTTCGCCACGCAGCTCGCCGAGCTGGACCCGCACGAGGTCCCACTGAACTTCCTCAACCCTCGCCCCGGCACCCCGCTCGGCGACCGTCCGGTGGTGGAGGGCAAGGACGCGCTGCGGGCCATCGCCGCCTTCCGGCTGGCGATGCCGCGGACCATCCTCCGGTACGCGGGCGGCCGGGAGATCACCCTCGGTGACCTCGGCACCCGCGACGGCCTGCTGGGTGGCATCAACGCGGTGATCGTCGGCAACTACCTGACCACGCTGGGGCGGCCGGCGACGGCGGACCTCGACCTGCTCGAGGACCTGAAGATGCCGGTCAAGGCGCTCTCCGCGACGCTGTGAGGTCGACGGTGACGGGCACGTGGTGCGACCGCTGCGGTGATGCCGCGGCGGTCGGGTCGCACGACGGGTGCGCGGCGGCGCGGACGCTCGAGCCGCCGCGCTACTGCGCGCACTGCCGCCGGCGCATGAAGGTGCAGGTGCTGCCGGTCGGCTGGTCGGCGGTCTGCGTCGAGCATGGCGAGATCCGGGGCTGACGCCGTGCTGCGCGGACGGGCGGTGACCCTGCGGCCGATGACGGCCGACGACGTGCCGGCGCTCGCGACGATCCGCGCCCAGCCCGAGGTGCGACGCTGGTGGCGCGGCGGCGACGACCTCGCCGCCGCCGTCCGCGCCGACCTCGACGACGAGGGCCTCACCGTGTACGCGGTGGAGCACGACGGCCGCGTCGTCGGCGCGATCCAGTGGTACGCCGAGGACGACCCGGACTACCGGCACGCCAGCATGGACATCTTCCTCGACCCGGTGGTACGCGGTGCCGGGCTGGGCGGCGACGCGATCCGCACCCTCGTGCGGTACCTGGTCGACGAGTACGGCCACCACCGGTTCACCATCGATCCGGCGGCGGCGAACACCGCGGCGATCCGCGCGTACGCGAAGGTCGGCTTCCGCCCGGTGGGGGTGCTGCGCCGCTACGAGCGCGGCGCCGACGGCCGCTGGCACGACGCCGTCCTGATGGACCTCCTGGCCGAAGAACTGGCCGACTGACGCGCGCCCCGGGTCGACGTCCCCCCGCAACTTCGGGGAAGTTGTCGCCTCGAACGGCACGTGAGGCAGCATCTTCCCCGAAGTTGCGCGCGCCGCCGTCAGGCGACGGTGCAGGGAACGCCGTTGAGGGTGTAGGTGGTGGGTTTCGGGTTGCTCCCGGTGTGGGTGCCGTTGAAGCCGATGCCGGTGGATGCTCCGGGCGCCAGCACGCCGTTGTATGACAGGCTCGTCGCGGTCACCGCCGTGCCGGTCTGGGCGTACGTGGCCGACCAGCCCTGGCCGACCTTCTGGGACGACAACGGGAACGCGAAGGCGAGCGTCCAGCCGTTGACGGTGGCCGTACCGGTGTTGGTGATCGTGATGGTGGCGGTGAAGCCGGTGTTCCAGTCGCTGGTCGCGTACGTCACCCGGCAGGCGCCGGCGGCCGGCGGGTCCGCGGTGGTGACGGTGACCGGCGCGGACGCCGCGGAGGTGTTGCCGGCCGCGTCGACCGCCACGACGTGGAAGGTGTACGCCGTGGAGGCGGTCAGCCCGGTCACCGCGAGCGACGTGCCCGTGGGCGAGCCCATCAGCAGGTCGGTCGACCCGCTCCGGCGGTAGACCCGGTAGCCGGTGACGCCGACGTTGTCGGTCGACGCCGCCCAGCTCAGGGTGAGTCCGGTGGCGGTGACCGCCGAGGCGGTCGGGGTGCCCGGCGCGGTCGGCGCGGTGGTGTCCGGCGCGGGTCGGGCCGGTGTGGTCACCGAGACCGTCGGGGAGGCCGTGGAGCGGTTGCCGGCTCCGTCGCGGGCCCGTACCGAGAACTGGTACGTCCGCTCCGGGGTGAGCCCGGTGACCGCGAGGCTGGTGGTCGACGTGGTGAGCAGCACGAGCGCGTCGCTGCCGACCTGCGCCTGGGTGATCTCGTAGCCGGTCACGCCGACGTTGTCGGTCGACGCGGGCCAGCTCAGCGTCAGCCCGGTGGCGGTGACCGCCGAGGCGGTCGGCGTGCCCGGTGCGGTCGGCGCGGTGGTGTCCGGAGTGGGCGCACCGGGTTCGACTCCCCAGACCCGACCGCCGCCGGAGTAGAGCGGCACGTTCCGGTTCGGCCCGGCGGCGGTGGTGTACGACGGGTCGTTGGTCGGGTCCCAGATGCCACCCTCCGGTACGCCGATCTTGAACTGCACCTCCATCCGGTGCTGCGACTGGCCGGCCGGGGCGATGGTGTGCCCGGTGCAGTCGACCTCGACGTACCAGAGGTCGCCGGAGACCTGGCGGGCCGTGGACGGCGACGGGCAGCCCTGGGTGTAGCCGGGGGTGACCACCGGGGCGACCGTGCCCTCGGCGCGGAAGTAGTAGCGGAAGCGCCCGTCGGTCAGGGCGCGAGCCGGGTACGCGGACCGGTTGTAGATGATCGCCTTGAGCCCGGTGGCGCGGGGCTCGGCCTGCATCACCGTGGTCTCGACGGTCAACTCGTCCCGGTCCGGGGTCTCGGCCACCGGGAAGCCGGCGAGCGGGGTGCCGCCGTGCTTGGCGACGAGCGCGGCGAGGGCGGAGGTGAAGCCGGCGTTGTAGTCGGTGGCGACCTCGTTCATCACGTAGTCGGAGCGGCTGTCGCTGTAGGCGTCGTTGGCCGACGACGGGCCGCCGACCAGCGCGCCGTAGAGCACGTGCCGGGTCTCCTCCGGCACCGTCTGGCTGTCCCACCAGGAGCCGTGGGCGGTGCGGTGGTGCGGGTTCTTCGGCGGGTTGGCGCCGAACCCGATGACGTAGCTGGAGTTGCGCGGGTTGTCGCCGAGCGCGTAGTTGATCTGCCGTAGCGCGAAGTCGGTGTACCGCGCCCTGCGGGTCGCGTCGGTGAGGTGGTCACCGTGCAGCATCGCGACGAAGCTGGTGTTCGCGGCGTAGCGCAGCGCGCCCCAGGAGTCGAGCACGGCCATCCCGCCGGGCGAGTACGGCACCCGTTGCCCGTTGACGCCGACGGTCCAGTAGTCGAGCCAGCGGTTGGCGTCGTCGAGGTACTTCTGCTTGCCGGTGAGCCGGGCCAGCAGCACGTACGCGCCGTACTGCTTGTTGTCCCAGGCGATCGTCCACTTGTAGGACTTGGTGGTGGTCTGGTTCTCGTTGCCGAGCTTGTCGTACTCGCTCTCGGCCTTGGTGAGGTAGCCGGCGTCGCCGGTGGCCCGGTACAGCCAGATGGCGCCCCAGACCAGCTCGTCCTGGTATCCGCTCCAGGAGCGGTAGAAGCTGGTCGCGTCGGTGATGCACTCGTGGTAGCTCTTCCGCACCGTGTCGGCGAACGTGTAGAGCTGCTTCGCGTGCCCGAGCAGCTTGTCGGCGTAGGCGGCGTCGGTGGGCCGGAAGACCATGGACGAGGCGGCCATCGCGGCCGCCGTCTCCCCCGCCAGGTCCGCGCCGCCACAGCTCGCATCGATCCTGTACGCGGGCCGCGCCATCGGCATCACCTCGGCCGGGCCCCACCACTTGTGGTCGTCGTCGCCCTTGCCGACCTGTCCGTAGAGGACGTTCGGCGCGGGGTGCGCCTTGACAAACCAGTCGTTGACGAAGCGCAGGTTGTTGAGCAGGTGCGGCAACTGGCCGGAGGCGACGTAGCCGTCCCGGTACTCGACCGCTCCCCAGGCGAGCATGGTGGCGCTGAATGCCATCGGGAAGCCGAACTTGACGTGGTCGCCGGCGTCGTACCAGCCGCCGGTCAGGTCGAGCCCGACGTCGGCGCCGTCGGTGAGGGCGGAGTCGCCCCGCCAGGAGACGCGGTTCCAGGCCGGCTTCCGGCCGGACTGCTGCGCCTCGTAGAAGAAGAGGGACTTCTGCAGCGCCTCGGCGTAGTTGAAGGCGGGCGCGGCGGCGGCGACCTCCTCGGCGGCGGTTCGGGCCGCGGAGGCGGGTGCCGGTGCGGCGGCCAGGGTGAACCCGGTGGCGAGGGCCGCACCGGCGGCGAGCAGGCGGCGTGGCCAGGGCTGGTCGCTCCCCGCCCGCCAGGGGCGTCTCGGGTGGCGCATGACGGTTGCTCCTGTCGGTGGTGCCGCCGGCGCGCCGGCCAGGGGGCGTGCGACGGCGACGCCGGGGCCGGCGTGCCGGCGGCGGGTGGTGGTGGGTGAACCACGGGCCCGGGAGCGCTCCCATGGATAAGCGACAATGTAATCCGGGCGTCACCCGTTTGTGAAGGGCGACCATCGTGGACGGCCCCGCAAACCTCGGGGCGAGACCCGCAGCGCCGCGCCGGCCGAATGTGTTACGGCGACACGCCTGCGGAGCGTGACGAATTCCCACCGATGCAGCCGATGAACCCGCTGGTAGCCGTAGTACGAGCCGATCATCTGATGTCGCGCACGGTGGCCGTCCAGCGATCATGTGCTGTCCCCTCGATCGATCCCCGGAGGAAATCCTCATGCCACAGCGTCGGCGCGTGGCGCGCGCGGCTGTTTCCACTGCCGCCGCCGCGGCCTGCCTCACCCTCGCGACTCCCGCCTGGGCGTCCAGCACGGCCCCGCTCCACCCGGACCACAAGGGCTCCACCGCCGCCGGCTTCGAGACCAAGGACTGCAACGACGAGCAGTTCGAGAAGCTGCCCGCCGACCACGACGGTTGGCACTTCGTCCTTCCGACGAAGGAGGGCGGCAACTTCGAAGCAGTGACCCTCACCTTCAAGAGCACCGCGGGGACCACGGTGACGGTGAAGCTGCCGGACGCCTCGGACCCGTACACCGACTTCTTCGTGGCCAACGGCGGGGACGGTCAGGTCAAGCACGCCTACGTCTTCACCCCGGCCGGGTGGACGCTGGTCGACGGCACGGCCACGGTCAGCGGCACCGCCGACAGGTTCAACCTGAGCCACACCTGCGCCGGTGGCGGCACCCCGGGCACGCCGACGCCCACGACCCCGGTGCCGACGACGCCGGGCAACCCGGGCGAGTCGGAGAACCCGGGTGGGTCCGGCACGCCGACGCCGGGGACCGGTGGCGGTGGCGGCAGCGAGGACGACGGCGGCCTGCCGGTCACCGGCGTCGCCGGCACCAGCATCGCGCTGGCCGGTCTCGCCCTGATCGGTGGTGGCGTGGCGCTGACCGTGCTGCGTCGTCGCCGGGACAGCATCACCTTCACCAGCTGATTTCCGCTCGTACCACCGAAACGGCCGCCGGGCAGTTGCCCGGCGGCCGTTTCGCCGTCCCCTGCCGGGATCAGTCACAGCCGATGCGCGGTACTGACCGGTAACCCGACTCGTGTCATCCGGAGATACGTCACACCATCGATTACTGTCAATTGTTTGTCGCCATAATCCCTGCTCAGATGCGGTGCGGACCGCGCGCAGACGGTGGCACGCCGGTTCGCACACGGATCTGGCGTCCTGACATACGAACGTACTGTTGCCGCCCCGTCGCGCGGCAGGCGACAGTACGCGACACCAGCGGTGCCATCGACGCCGCCGCTCCCCGGACCACCCTGAGGAGGATGCGATGGCTCTACGACTCGCCGACGGAACCGCCTGGTCGGACACTCTCGCCCGCGCGGTCGCCGCCGCCCCGGAGGCGTTCGGGCCCGAGGTCGACGGCATCACCACCCTGCACAACCTGATCGAGGGCGAGTGGCGGGCCGTGGGCTCGCCCGGTGCCGTCCGCACGCCGGTCGACAACACCGTCCTGGTCAACCTGCCCCGCCTGGACGCGCGGACCGCCCGCGCCGCCGTGGCACACGCCACCGTCGCGCACCGGGACTGGGCGGAGACGCCCCTCGCCGAACGCAAGGCCCGGGTCACCGAGGCGGTGGACGCCCTCACCGCCCACCGCGACCTGCTCGCCATGCTGCTGGTCTGGGAGATCGGCAAGCCGTGGCGGCTGGCCTGCGCCGACGTCGACCGCGCCCTCGACGGCGTGCGGTGGTACGTCGGCGAGATCGACCGGATGCTCGCCGACGGCCGGGAACCGCTGCCCGGCCCCGTCAGCAACATCGCCTCCTGGAACTACCCGATGAGCGTGCTCGTGCACGCCGAGCTGGTGCAACTCCTGGCCGGCAACGCGGTGATCGCCAAGACCCCGTCGCAGGGCGGCGCGGTCTGCCTCACCGTGGCGCACGCGCTCATGCGCCGGGCCGGGCTGCCCGCCACCCTGGTCTCCGGCAGCGGCGAGGAGCTGTCCGAAGTGCTGGTCCGGGCTCCCGAGATCGGCGCGGTGGCCTTCGTCGGCGGTCGCTCCAACGGCGGGAAGGTCGCCGCCGCGCTGCTGGACACCGACAAGCGGCACTTCATCGAGCAGGAGGGCCTCAACGCCTGGGGCATCTGGAACTTCTCCCAGTGGGAGCTGCTCGCCGCGCACCTGAAGAAGGGCTTCGAGTACGGCAAGCAGCGCTGCACCGCGTACCCCCGCTTCGTGGTGCAGCGGGACCTCGTCGACGAGTTCCTCGACATGTACCTGCCGGTGGTGCGTTCCGTCCGGTTCGGACACCCGCTCGCCGTCGGCGACGACTGGTCCGCCGGCGACGCGCTGCCGGAGCTGGACTTCGGACCGCTGATCAGCGGCGCCAAGGCCGACGAGCTGCGCCGCAAGGTCGACGAGGCGGTACGCGGCGGCGCGATCCCGCTGCACCGCGGGAAGCTCGACGGCGCGCCGTTCCTCGACGGGCAGGACACCTCGGCGTACGTGGCGCCGTCGGTGCTGCTGGCCCCGCCCGGCCGGTCCCGGCTGATGCACGCCGAGCCGTTCGGGCCGGTCGACACCATCGTCGTGGTGGACACCACCGACGAGCTGCTGGCCGCCATGAACGCCTCCAACGGCGCGCTGGTCGCCTCGCTCGCCTGCGACGACGAGGACCTGGCCGCGAAGCTCGCCGTCGACCTGCAGGCGTTCAAGGTGGGCATCAACAAGCCGCGCTCCCGGGGCGACCGGGACGAGCCCTTCGGCGGCCGGGGCGCCTCCTGGAAGGGCGCCTTCGTCGGTGGCGACCTGCTGGTGCAGGCGGTCACCGTCGGCGGCGACAGCCGGCTCTACGGCAACTTCCCCGACTACAGCAGCTACCCCACCACCTGACCACCTGCGGTGTAAGGAAGGGCCCCCCGTTAACGCATTCCGCATAGCAGGGGGCCCCTGTTAACACTCCACCAAGCGCCCGACCGAGCCGCTGTTAAGAAGGGGCCCTTCCTCTACCACAGGCGTTAACGGGGGGCCCTTCCTTGCACCTTCGCCGGCTGGGGCGTTGCGAGCGGGACGGTGAGGGTCACCAGGCTGCCGTCGTGCTCGGCCGTCGTCGGCCGGCCCAGCCGGCGCAGCGTCCGCAGCATCGGCGCGTTGTCGGCCTGCACGTGCAGCACCAGGGCCGCGTACCCGGCCGTGTCGGCCTGCCGGACCAGCCGACGCAGCAGCGCCGAGCCGAGGCCACGCCGCTGCCAGTCGTCGCGCACCAGCAGCGCCACCTCGGCCTCGTCACCCTCGGCCAGCAGGTTCGCCATGGCGACCACCGAATCCGCCGCCCCGCCGGAGCCCGCGACCGTCGCCAGCAGGGTCAGCCCGCGCGCCGGCTCCAGCAGCCGCCGCAGGCGGGCCGGCGCGGGTGTGGTCGCACCGCCCAGGTAGCGGCGGTGCCGCGTCCGCGTCGAGGACCGCTCGTGCAGCTCCACCACACCCGCCAGGTCGTCGGCGACCGCCGGCCGTACGCCCAACTCGGCGCCGTCGGGCAGCACCAGGGTGACGTGCTCGGCGGCCCGGCGCGCGACGGTGGCCGCCAGCTCCACCAGGGCCTGCGCCCGCGCGTACTCGGCCGGGGTGAACCCGGGGGCCGCCCGTCGCAGCGCGTAGGACCCCCCGCCCGGGTCGGCCAGCACCATCGTGGTGTCGAAGATCCCGCCCTGCTCGGCCCGAGCCGGCCGCCAGGTGACGGTGTCCGCGCCGAGCAGGGCGCGCAGCGCCTCCCCGGTCCCGTCCGGGTCGCGGACCAGGCGGTTGGCCAGACCGAGCACCCGGGTGGGCTGGTCCGCCAACCCGCGCGCCTCGCTGCGCGCCACCCAGCAGTCCCGGCCTCGTCCCCGCTTGACGGCGGCGAGGAGGTCGGCCTCGTCGACGGTGTCCGGCGCGTCGACGAGGAAATCGTCGACCGCGCCCCGTTCGGTCGTGTGCACCTGCACCGTGAGGATGTTGACCCCACGCAACGCCAGGCTCGCCGTGAGGACCGACAGGTAACCCGGTCGGTCGTCCACGGTGGCCCGGATCCGCCAGAGCGTCATGGTTGTCTCCCTTCCCCGGTACGACCCTCGCCGCTGGCTGTTGCCGGCCGGTTGCCTCGGGGTGACGGGTCCGGTTCCGCCGGTGCGGTCTGCGCCACACCCCGTGGCCCGGATCGCGTCCCGGGGCCCCACGCGCGGTCGCTCAGGTGGTCACCGGCGGGGCGCCGACCAGGTCGAGCCGGTCGCCGAGGATCACCGCGCTGGCCCGGACCAGCTGCGCCAGCCGGTCCACCTCGGTGGAGTGGAAGGCGGGGGCGGCGAGCGTGTCGCTGCGTTCCCGCGCCACCAGCAGGACCAGGCCCGCCCGGCCGAACGGCGCGACCGCGAAGTGGTCGCCCTCGGCCGTGGTGATCGCCCGGGCCCGCAGTGGTGTGATCTCCGGCAGCTGCGGCGGCACCGGGGTCCGCCAGCTCGCGTGCCCGACGGTCGCCTCGCCGCCCGCCCCGGCGCGGGACGCCCAGTCGACCGGGACGACCGCCGCCACCGCCCAGTCGGCGGCCAGCAGGCCGGGCACCGCGTCCACCAGGGTGGCCAGCCCGTCGGCCGGGTTGCCGGCCACCTGCGCCAGCAGCTCCGCGTCCTGGCCGGTGGTGGTGGGGGCGCCGATCGCCCGCCACACCCCGTCGACCTGCACGCCCGGGATCGCCGCCAGACCGGCCAGCAGCCGCTCGACCCGCGCCGCGCCGGGCCACACCACGGTGAAGTCGTCCACCGCACGGCCGCCGAGCCGTTCCAGCACCACCACCTGGACGATGTCCGCGCCGGAGACGCCCATGGTGCGCGCCACCTGACCGAGGGTGCCCGGACGATCCGGCAGGGTGACCCGAACTCGCAGCAACATCGGTGAACCTCCGCTCGGCGGGCCGGCACGGCGGCCGGCAGGCTGGTGCCCAGCCTGCCCCGTGACCATTTCGTCCCCGTTGCAGCGGCATGTCCCGGGGGCAAATCCGACCTTGACAACAAAGCTGAGCTGCCATCAACTAATCGGATGACCGAGCCGGCCCTCCACGCGCACGCCCCGACCCCCACACCCCGGGGGCTGGACCTGGACCGGCTCGCGGCGTACCTGACGGAGCACCGTCCCGAGCTGGCCGGCGGCGAGCTGCGGGCCACCCTCATCGCCGGCGGCAAGTCCAACCTCACCTACCTGCTCCGGGCGGGCGGTCAGGAGGTGGTGCTGCGCCGGCCGCCGCTCGGCCACGTGCTCGCCACCGCGCACGACATGGCCCGGGAGTTCCGGGTGATCTCCGCACTCGCCCCGACCGACGTACCGGTGCCGGCCGCGCTGCTGCTGTGCGAGGACGCCGAGGTGATCGGCGCGCCGTTCTACCTGATGGAACGCGTCGGCGGTGAGGTGTTCCGCAGCCGCGGTCAGACCGACCCGCTCAGCGCCGCCCAGCGGCGGGACCTGGCCATGGCGATGATGGACACCCTCGCCGCGCTGCACACCGTCGACCCGGCGGAGGTCGGCCTGGCCGACTTCGGCCGCCCCGAGGGGTACCTGGCCCGGCAAGTCCGGCGCTGGGCCGGGCAGCTCGACCGTTCCCGCAGCCGCCCGCTGCCGGGCATCGAGGAGCTGCGCGACCAGCTCGCGGCCACCGTCCCGGAGGGCGCCAACGCCGGTCGGATCGTGCACGGCGACTACCGGCTGGACAACCTGCTCGCCACCGTCGACCCGGTCGCCGTACGGGCCGTGCTGGACTGGGAGATGGCCACCCTCGGCGACCCCCTCGCGGACCTCGGGCTGCTGCTGACCTACTGGGACGTGCTCGGCGACAGTGACGCCGCCGCCGGCAACCCGGTCGCCGACGGCCTCGGCCCGCGCGCCGGCTTCCCCGCCGGCGCCGAGCTGATCGAGCGGTACGCCGGCCGCAGCGACGTCGACGTCGGCCCGCTGCACTGGCACGTCGCGCTCGGCTGTTTCAAGCTCGCGGTCATCTGCGAGGGCATCCACTACCGGCACACGCTCGGCCAGACGCTGGGTGAGGGCTTCGACCGGATCGGCGACATGGTGGAGCCGCTGGTCGCACACGGACTGCACGCCGTCAGGGGGAAGTGATGGACTTCGCGTACGACGCCCGCACCGAGGAGCTGCACGGGCAGCTCACCGCCTTCCTCGACGAGTGCGTGTACCCGGCCGAGCCGGTGCACGCCGAGCAGGTCGAGGCGACCGGCGACCCGTGGGCGCGGCCGGCCGTCATGGCCGAGCTGAAGGCCGAGGCGCGCCGGCGGGGCCTGTGGAACCTGTTCCTCCCCGACCCGCGCTACGGTGCCGGGCTCACCAACCTCCAGTACGCGCCGCTGGCCGAGCTGACCGGCCGCAGCCCGCACCTGGCCCCCGAGGCGCTCAACTGCGCCGCGCCGGACACCGGCAACATGGAACTGCTCACCGAGTTCGGGTCCGACGCCCAGCGGGACCGCTGGCTGAAGCCGCTGCTGGAGGGCGAGATCCGGTCGGCGTTCTGCATGACCGAGCCCGAGGTCGCCTCCTCCGACGCGACCAACATCGCCACCCGGATCACGCGGGACGGCGACGAGTACGTGATCAACGGGCGCAAGTGGTGGTCCTCCGGTGCGATGGACCCGACCTGCGAGATCTTCATCGTGATGGGCAAGACCGACCCGAGCGCCGACCGGCACCGCCAGCAGAGCATGGTCCTGGTCCCCCGGGACACCCCCGGCGTGACGGTCCGCCGGGGCATGCGGGTGTTCGGCTACAGCGACGCCGCGCACGGCGGGCACGCCGAGATCGACTTCGACGACGTCCGCGTACCGGCGGAGAACCTCATCGGCGCGGAGGGCACCGGTTTCGCGATCGCCCAGGCCCGGCTCGGCCCGGGCCGGATCCACCACTGCATGCGGCTGATCGGCATGGCCGAGCGCGCCCTGGAGCTGCTCTGCCGGCGGGCGGTCGAGCGGGTCGCCTTCGGCCGGCCGCTCGCCGAGCAGGGCGTGGTGCGGGAGTGGATCGCCGAGTCCCGGGTCCGCATCGAGCAGGCCCGACTCCTGGTGCTCAAGACCGCCTGGTTGATGGACACCGTCGGCAACAAGGGCGCGCACACCGAGATCCAGGCCATCAAGATCGCCACCCCGGCGATGGCGGAGTGGGTGATCGACAAGGCCATCCAGGGGTACGGCGGCGCGGGCGTCAGCCAGGACACCCCGCTCGCGGCGCTGTGGGCCGCCGCCCGCACTCTCCGCCTGGCCGACGGCCCGGACGAGGTCCACCGGTCCTCCCTGGCCAAGCGCGAACTCCGCCGCTGGACCGCCCCCGCCTGACCCCCGCCCCCGAACCGACCCGGTTGCAGTTTCGGGGAAAGTGCGGCTATTCCGAGTTGGATGGCCACGCTTTCTCTGAAACTGCACCCGGCCCCGGGAGGGCCCGGCGCGGTCAGGCGGAGGCGCGTTCGATGAGCTGGGTGTCGAGCAGGAGGTGCGGGGAGGACAGTTCCTCGCCCCGGATGCGGCTCACCAGCAGGCGTGCCATCTGCCGACCCATCTCCTCGACCGGCTGGAACACCGTGGTCAACGGCGGATCGGCCTGCCGGGAGATCGGCGCGTCGTCGAAGCCGATCACCGCCACGTCGTCGGGGACCCGGCGGCCGGCCTCGCGCAGCGCCCGCAGCGCGCCGAACGCCATCAGGTCCGAGGCGACGAAGACGGCGTCCAGGTCGGGGCAGGCCTCCAGCAGCCGGCGCATCCCGGCCACCCCGCTCTCCTCGCTGAAGTCGCCGTACGCGATGAGGTCCTGGTCGAGCCCGCCCCCGGCGGCCTTGACCGCCTCCTTGTAGCCGGTCAACCGTGCCAGGCCGGCGCCCATGTCCTGCGGGCCGGCGATGGTGGCGATGCGGCGCCGCCCCCGGGCGGCGAGGTGCTCCACCGCGTTGCGGGCGCCACCGACGTTGTCCACGTCCACGAACCAGGCCGGCTGGGCACCGGGGCGCAGCATCCGGGCCGGACGGCCACCGAGCACGGTGGGCAGGCCGCGCTCCTCCAGCAGGGTCGGCAGCGGGTCGGCGTCGTGCAGCGACAGCAGCAGGACACCGTCGACGTGCTGGTTGGTGAGGTGGTGCTCGACCCGTTCCCGCTCGATCGGGGACTGCACCATGGCGAGCCAGAGCTGGAGCGGGGTCTCCAGCAGCCCGGAGCTGACGCCCCGGACGATGCCGGCGAAGAACGGCTCCGTGAAGACCCGGTCGCCGGATTCGGACACCACCAGGGCGATGGAGTCCGTGCGCTGGGTGACCAGGGCGCGGGCGGCCCGGTTCGGCACATAGCCCAGCTCGGCGATGGCCTGCTGCACCGCGGCCCGGGCCTCGGGGCTCACCTGGGGCGAGCCGTTGACCACGCGGGAGACCGTGCCCCGCCCTACACCGGCGCGGGCGGCGACCGCGTCGAGGGTCGGGCGCCCGAGCGACCGGGTGCGCTGCGTTGTCATCGTCTGCTCCTCCGACGTCGGGCGGACCCGGTGCGACCCCCGCGGGGGTGCGGCACCGGGACCGCCCGGATGGCTGGCCCGAGCCTATTGTGCGGCCAGACCGTTGCGTCGGATCACCTCGGCGTACCACCTGGCGCTGGACTTGGGGATGCGGACCTGGCTGTCGTAGTCGACGTGGATCATGCCGAACCGCTTGGTGTAGCCCCAGGCCCACTCGAAATTATCCATCAGCGACCAGGCGAAGTAGCCCCGCAGGGGCACGCCCGCCTCGATGGCCTCGTGGGAGGCACGCAGGTGGGCGTCGAAGTAGGCGAGCCGGTCGACGTCGTCGACCTCCCCGTCCACCACCGTGTCGACGAAGGCGGAGCCGTTCTCCGTGACGTACAGGGGCAGGTCGGTGTACTCCTCGTGGACCCGCCGCAGCGTCTCGGTCAGACCGGGGGCGTCGATCTCCCAGTTCATGTCGGTGACCGGCACGCCCCGGGTGACGAAGCGGACGTCCTCGCTGCCCGGCCAGCACGACGGCGCCCGCCAGTACGCCTCGGGCTGCTCGCCCGGGACCGGGGCGGCCACCACGTGCCGGCTGTAGTAGTTGATCCCGACCAGGTCCAGCGGGCTGGAGATGGTCGCCAGGTCACCGTCGCGCACGTGTCCGAAGTCGGTCACCCCGGCGAGGTCGGACGTCAGGTCCGCGGGGTACGCGCCGCGCAGCAGCGGGTCGAGGAAGAACCGGTTGGCGAGCCCGTCGATACGCCGGGCGGCATCCACGTCGCCGGGCGCGTCACTGGCCGGGGTGACCGGGTAGAGGTTGACGGTGACGCCCACCTCGGCGGTCGGGCGGGCGGCCCGCAGCGCCTGCACGCCGAGGCCGTGACCGAGCATCAGGTGGTGCCCGGCCCGGACCGCGTCCGCCCCGTCGGAGCGGCCCGGCGCGTGCACGCCGGAGCCGTAGCCGAGGAACGCCGAGCACCACGGCTCGTTGAGGGTGGTCCAGTACCGCACCCGGTCGCCGAGCGCGTCGGCGACCAGCGCGGTGTAGTCGGCGAACCGGGCGGCGGTGTCCCGGGCCGGCCAGCCGCCGGCGTCCTCCAGGGGCTGCGGCAGGTCCCAGTGGTAGAGCGTGAGCCACGGCTCGATCCCGTGGCCCAGCAGCTCGTCCACGAGCCGCCGGTAGAAGTCCAGACCGGCGGCGTTGGCCGGGCCGGACCCGCCCGGCTGCACCCGCGGCCAGGAGACGGAGAACCGGTACGACTTCAGCCCCAGCTCGGCCATCAGCGCGACGTCGGAGTCCAGCCGGTGGTAGTGGTCGCAGGCCACGTCACCGGTGTGCCCGCCCACCACCCGGCCCGGCGTGTGGCTGAAGGTGTCCCAGATCGACGGGGTCCGGCCGTCCTCGGTCGCCGCGCCCTCGATCTGGTAGGCCGCGGTGGCGGCGCCCCAGAGGAAGCCGGGCGGGAAGGTCACCGGAGGACGCTCGGCGAGGGCACCGGCGGCGGGCGGACGGGCGGGGTTGCTCACGATTTGACGGCACCTTCCATGATCCCGCCGATGATCTGGCGGCCGAACAGGAGAAAGACGAGCACCAGAGGAATGGTGCCGATCGCCGTGGCGGCGAAGACCTGGGAGTAGTCGGTGTAGTAGGCGTACGAGAGGAAGGAGAGCGAGACCTGGAGGGTCGGGTTCTCCGGGGTGAGGATCGCGTACGGCCAGAGGAACGAGTTCCAGGTCTCCATGAAGGTCAGCAGACCGAGTACGCCGGCGGCGGGGCGCAGCGCGGGCAGCACGATGCTCCAGTAGATCCGGAACGTGCTCGCGCCGTCGATGCGCCCGGCCTCGATCAGCTCGTCGGAGATCGCCTGGCTGGCGTACTGCCGCATCATGAACACCCCGAAGGCGCTCACCAGGAATGGCACGGTGACGGCGTAGAGGGTGTCGTACCACCCCAGGTCCTGCATCATGCCCCAGAGGGGGATGAGGCCCATCTGGGTCGGGATCATCATGGTGACGATGATCGCCAGCAGCAGGATGTTCCGACCCCGGAACCGCAGCTTCGCGAAGGCGAAACCGGCCAGCGAACCGGTGAGCACCACCGACAGGGTGACCACCGACGAGACGATGATCGAGTTCATCAGGCCGGTGAGGAAGTTGGCGGCGTCGTTGTCGAGCGCCCGCCCGAAGTTGTCGCCGAACGCTCCGCCGGGGGTCAGCGGCGGGGGCACATCGTTGATGGAGTCCAGGCTGCGGCTGCCGATCACCATCATGTAGTAGAAGGGGTAGATCGACAGCAGTGCCGCCAGGACGAGCGCCACGTAGGTCAGCGGACTGGTGCGCCACAGGCGCTGGGAAGCCGAGATCATCGATCTCTCCTCACTTCGCCGAGCGGCGGACGAGTAGGAAGTTGAACAACGACACCACGATGATGATCACGAAGATCGCCCAGGCGACCGCGGCTCCGTAGCCGGCGGTGTTCAGGTTCACGATGCCCATCTCGTACATGTACATGGCCAGCGTCTGGAACTCCCGCTGGTTGCCGCCGATGATGTTGCCGTTGCCGAAGAGCAGGGGCTCGGTGAAGAGCTGCATGCCGCCGATCGTGGACAGGATGACCACGAAGATGAAGGTGGGCTTGAGCATGGGCAGGGTGATCTGCCAGAACTGCCGCCACTGGCTGGCCCCGTCGATCGCCGCGGCCTCGTAGAGGTCCTTCGGGATCGCCTGCATGCCGGCGAGCAGGATCAGGGTGTTGTAACCGGTCCACCGCCAGTTGACCATGGAGGCGATGGCGGTCCAGGAACTCCACCGGTGTCCGTCCCAGTCGACCGGGTCGACACCGACGAGGCCGAGCAGCCAGTTGAACAGGCCGAACTCCCGCTGGAACAGCATCCCGAAGACGATCGCGACCGCCGCCACCGAGACCACGTTCGGCATGAAGATGGCCATCCGGAAGAAGGTCTTGGCGCGCAGGAAGGTCCGGTTGAGCAGGTTCGCCAGGAAGAGTGCGAGCAACAGCTGCGGAATGGTCGACAGGGCGAAGATGCCGATCGTGTTGACCAGCGCGTTCCAGAAGTACTCGTCGGACACCAGCCGGGTGTAGTTGTCGAAGCCGATGAACGATCGGTCGCCGATCATGTCCCAGTCGTGCAGCGACATCCAGGCGGTACGCAACATCGGGTACAGCCCGAACGCGCCGAAGATCAGGAAGAACGGGGCGATGTAGAGGTACGGCGAGTATTTGACGTCAAGGCGGTTGAGGAGAAATCCCCGGCGACGTCGGAGAGGGACGTCGGGGGACGGCGGTGCTGCTGGCGACGGCGGTGCCGTCGTGGCCGACAAGCTCATGCGGGTTTCCTTTTCCGGCGAGGCCCGGAGGCCCTCGCGCAGGGCGCTACGCGGAGGGGACCGACCGGTGGCGTCCGGGAAGTCCCGAACGCCACCGGCAGGGAAATCACTCAGAAGGCACCCTGGGTCTTGGCGTCCTTCGTGAACTGCTCCCAGGCCTTGGCCTTGTCGGCCTGCCCGTTCTCGAACGCCCGCAGGGCCGGCTCGAGCGCGTTCTCCTTCACCGCCTGGTGCTTCGGGCCCAGGTGGATCGGCTGGATCTTGGTGACGCTGTCCCCGAAGATCTTGCCCGTCGGCGCGTTGCTGAAGTACTCGTTGGTGTAGTTGAGGAACGCCTCGTTCTTCAGCGCCTCCAGGTTGGTGGGCAGCGGACCCTTGGCCTTGAAGGCCTCCACCTGGCTGGTGGCGCTGGTCAGGTACTCGGCGAGCTTCGCCGCCTCCTTCGGGTACTTGCTCTGCTCCGGGACGGCGAGCCACGAGCCGCCCCAGTTGCCGCCGCCACCCGGCACGGCCGCCACGTCCCACTTGCCCTTGTTGGCCGCACCGGAGTTCTCCGAGACGATGCCGAGCATCCAGGACGGGCAGAAGGTGGCCGCGAAGGTGCCCTGCTTGAAGCCACCCGACCACTCCGGCGACCAGGTTGACGCCTTGGCGGAGATGTCCACCATGGAGGTGGCCGTTTCCCAGGCGTTCTTCACCGCGGGGCTGGTGTCCGCGATGATGTTGTTCTCCTTGTCGTAGAACAGATCGCTGCCCTGCTGGAAGAGAACACCGTTGGAGACGGCGGTGATCGAGTCGATGAACGCCTTGCCGCCGCTGCCCTGCTTGTACTTGCGGCCGGCCTCGTGGAAGCCCTTCCAGTCCGGCCAGAGCGCCGACACCTGGTCCCGCTCGGTGGGCAGGCCGGCCGCCTGGAACAGGTCCTTGCGGTAGCAGACGGCGAGGCTGCCGACGTCGGTCGGCAGGCCGATCAGCCGGCCGTCCGGTGCCTTGCCGAGCTCCCACTTCCAGGGCAGGTACTCCTTGGAGTGGTCGGCGACCAGCGGCGTGAGGTCGGCCCAGTTGCGCGGGTTGGCCTTGAACTCGTTGAGGATGCCCTCTTCCAGGGCGGTGACGTCGGCCGCGCCCTTGCCGGTGGCGAGGTAACGGACCAGCTTGGGCCGGTACTCGCCGAGCTGGGCGGTCTTGCGCAGCTCGACCTTGATGCCGGTGTCCTTCTCGTACTGCTTGATGATCTCGTCGTAGCCGAACTCGCCGAACGTGTCGACGACCAGCTTGGCCGGCTTCTCGCCGGCGGCCGGCGTGTCGTCGTCGTTGCCGCATGCCGCGAGACCGCTGACGGCGGTGATCGCGGCCAGGGCGACGGCCGCCAGGCGGGTACGCCGCGTGGTGAGGCTCATCCTGACCCCTCTTTCGGTGGTGAGGCTTGTCTGTCGGGTGGTGGGGGGTGCCGCGGCGCGGGCCGGAGCCCGGTACCGACGGGCGGTCTCGCCGGCACGGGCGGGTGATCCGCGCCACGCCGGGAGCGCTCCCATGAGATTGCCGGGGGGTGTCGGGGGTGTCAATAGGCCGTTGGGAGCGTTCCCAGATCGTTACCGCGGGGAGGTTTCACGGTGGCGCTCCGCAACGGGCCTCGGCGGAAACGGTTCAGTTGCCCTGGTGAGGGCCCTGCCCGGCTGCTGACACCGCCCGGACAAGGGCGCGGCGGGCCGCCGAACGGCGGTGAACGCCGAAACGGTTCAGTGACCCGGCCGGCAGAGCCCCTCAGCAGAGGCGACGCAGCAGCGTCGACACCGGACCGGCCTCGAAGGCGGCCGGGTCGAACCGGTCCCCCACCCAGTCACGCATGTCGTGGTGCTCGGGATGCCCGGGATCGGCCAGCGCGGCCAGCAGCAGCTGGTAGCCGGACGGCCCGCCGACTCCCTCGGGCGGGCCGGCCCGCTCCCCGTCCAGGCAGGACGGGTAGCGCCCCTCCGGGTCGGCGGTGAAGACGTCCTCCACCACCAGGTCGTGTTCCCACCAGTCGCCGAAGTCGTACGTGTAGTGGAACCGGCTGCCCTTGCCCACCACCGCGTCCAGCCGGACGTCAAGCTCGTCGTCCAGGGGCAGCTCGCCGTCCGGGTCGGGCTCGCCGTACTGCCTGCCGTCGATCTCGAACGAGTGCAGATGGCAGTCCCGCCACCCCACCGCGTGCTGCACCACCCGGTGCACACGGTCGAGGGTGTAACCACCGGGCACGAGCACCCGGCGCCAGACCGGCGGCCGGACCCGGGTCAGGGAGATCCTCAGTTGGAAGATCTGACGCGGCATAGGGGTCCCACCCTCCTGAGGGAACTAGGCTGCGAGCATGATCTGCCGAGCGTGCCGGGCGAGGCGGCACGACGACTGTCCGGGTCGGAACTGGTGCGACTGCCAGCACCGTACCCCCCGACCCACCCCTCCGGTCACGGGTCCGGCCGGCGAATGAGCGTCGGGATTCCGATCTCGCGGCTCTGGCCCGACCCCTCCGGCGAGCCGCTGGACGACGCCGCGCTCACCGCTCTCTACGGCCGCGCCGACCGTCCCCACCTGCGGGTGAACTTCGTGGCCAGCGTCGACGGCGCGGTCACGGTCGACGGCTACTCCGCCGGTCTCTCCGGCGAGCCGGACAAGCGGGTGTTCGGGCTGCTGCGGATGCTCTGCGACGCCCTGCTGGTCGCCGCCGGCACGCTGCGCCACGAGAGCTACCGCGCGGTCCGGCTCGACGAGGGCCGGCGCGCCTGGCGCCGCGCGCACGGCCTGGCCGAGTACCCCACGCTCGTCGTGGTCTCCGGCTCGCTCGACCTCGACCCGGGGCAGGCGGCCTTCGCCGACGCCCCGGTACGGCCGGTGGTGCTCACCCGGGCCGACGCCACCGCACCGCCCGGGCTGACCGACGTCGCGGACGTGGTGCGCGTCGGCGGCGACCGGGTGGACCTCGCCGCCGGCCTGGCCGAACTGCGCGGCCGTGGCCTCGATCAGCTGCTGTGCGAGGGCGGCCCGCACCTGTTCGGCGGGCTCACCGCCGCCGACCTGGTCGACGAGGTGTGCCTGACGGTCGCCCCGCTGCTCGCCGGGCCGGGGCCGGGCCGGATCACCGCGGGCGAGGAGGCCGCCGTCCGTCACCTGCCGCTGCGACACGTCCTGGCCGTCGCCGACGGCGTACTCATGCTCCGTTACGCGCGCGGCTGACCCGCACACGACCCGGCCCGCGCCCGTCTAGCGTGGGCACATGAGCACTCCGCGGGTGACCGACGGCGTCGGACCGGCGCCCGCCGTGACGCGCCGGCCGCTGCTCGCCGCCGGGCTGCTGGCCGGCGCCGGCCTGCTCGACCTGCTCGGTGCCCTGGCCGCCACCGGTCACGACGCCTTCATGCTGGCCACCCGGAGGGGCGTCTACGAGATCGACATCACCGGGTGGGCGTGGTCCCAGGCGGGCGTCAGCGCGGCGACCGTGCTCGCCGCACTGCTCGTCCTCACCGGCCGCCGGTGGGCGGCGCTCGTCGGCCTGGTGGCCGCCGCCGTCGCGATCGCCGCCGACCTGGTCATCTTCCCGTTCGCGCCGTGGCGGGCGGCCCTGGCGATCGGCCTCAACATCGCGGCGATCCGGCTGCTGCTCGCGTACCGCCGGCCCCGGTCGCCCAACTGAGCACCCTCGTCAGCGCGCTTCACAGATCCTGCCGGTGAACGCCGGGTCGGCCTCCCGGCCGGCCGCCCACACCGGGTTGACGGACAGCGCCAGCGGGGGCGGCTGCCAGGCGGCGCCCAGCCGCTGGAGCAGGGCGTACTCCTCCCGTGGTCGGGTGGTCATGTCGCCGGTCAGGAAGTCGACCAGACGGTCGTGGACCTCCCGCTGCCGCAGCACGCCGCCGTGCAGGGCGGGCAACTGGAAGACCGGGATCCGGGCGTACTCCCCCGGAGGCGCCTCGGCGGCGCTCACCGTGGGCAGGAAGGCGATCATGCGTACGCCGGGCACCGGGCAGAGCGTCCGGTTGCGGAAGAACGGCGCATCGACCATCACCGACCGGACGAACGGCTCGTCCGGGCTGTTCTTCACCTCCTTCGGCAGGTTGGACAGCGCGGTGATGCCGCGTAGCTGCCAGCCGGTGGCCACGCCCCACCCGGAGTACCCGGGCGGCGGGTAGTAGGCCCGCCCCGGGCGGACCAGCGGACTGAACATCATCGCCGCCTCGACCGGCCCCTGCGGCCAATTCTCCAGGTACGTCCGCGCCACCATCGCGCCCTCGCTCTCCCCGAGCAGGGCCACCGGCCGCCCCGTCCGCCGGTGCAGCAGGTCCACCTGCGTCGCGAGCAGCGCCGCGCTGGAGTCCAGCGACCGGTGGGTGGCCAGCGGGTCGTACGGCAGGGGGCGCTGCCGGTCGTCCAGGCCCCGGTAGGAGAAGCGCTCGACGCGGGGATCCGGCGGAGACCGTCCGTCCCAGCTCGAGTCGTGCCCGGCGATGGCGATCACCGCGTGCGGCACCTCATCCGGCAGGCGTTCGACGACGACGGGTGGACGCCATTCGCCGTCCCCGCCGGCGACGATGCCGATCACCGACTGGGCCGCCACGGAGCTGGCCAGGACGACGACGACCGCCAGGGGCGCCACCGGGACGCGGGCCCAGCGGAGGCGACGGGGCTGGGCGGCGGCGTGCACGGTCTGCCGCCACAGCAGCCCGTTGCCCACGCCGGCGAGGCCGGCCACCACGACGACGGCCCAGCCGGGCGCGGTGGCGATCAGGGCGCCCGAGACGGTCAGCACCGCGAAGTTGAGCAGGGACCAGCCGAACATCCCCACCGAGGGCAGCCCGCGCCACCAGTGGGCGACCACGCCCGCGCGTTGCAGGAAGGGCGCCAGCAGCAGCATCGGCAGCAGCGAGGCGAACAGGTACCAGGAGAGCCCGACCGCCGAGAAGGCCACGGCGAGCGCGGCCCACGGCGAGATGATGACCGCGGCGAGCGCGGCGACCTCCAGGTTGCGCATCGCCAGCCAGCGCCTCGACGGGCGGGGCACGTCGGCCGGCCACGCCAACGCGGTCAGGCCGGCCGACAGCAGACCCCGGACCACGATCAGGAGCAGCAGTCCGAGGAAGAAGGTCGTCCAGGAGTCGTGGTAGACGAACAGCCACCGCAGGTCATGGTAGGAGTCGTACGGCCAGACGGCGGTGGCCTGCGGTGCGAGCGGCTGCGCCGCCTTGAACCCGATGGCCACCAGCACCACGGCCTCCACCACCGCCGGCACGGCCGCGAGAGCGAGCAGCGCCGCCAGTCGACCCCGCGTCGATGCCACACCGCCCTCCCGCCCCGTCACGCCGTCGGCTCCTGCGAAGCATCTCCCGGACGGAACCGGCCGGGGGCCGGATCGGCGCATCACGTGGGCACGGTGCGTCGAAGGACGGTGACGCACAGCGAGGGGCGGATGTCGACCTACGTGGCGTCCGCCGCGTCGCGTGGCGACCTGTCGTACGTCTCGGGCAGGATGCAGGGCGTGTGCCCCGCCCGCGACGACCAGCCGAGAAGAGTTGCCCGATGACCGACGAGGCGTTCGACGGCCCGGCCGAGCAGGTCGGGCGGGTGCTCGGCACCGCCGACGCCACCCCGTTGCAGTTCTGGACGGCGGTCTCCCCCGGCAGCTACCTCCAGCTCGACGACGTCGTGGTGACCCGCCGGGAGCTGCCCGACCGTGAGCCGGTGACGATCGCCGGCGTGGTCACGCAGGTACGGGCCCGGCACGAGGGGGCCCAGTTCGACTCCGACGTCTTCGCCATCGCCGACGGCACCCTGCCGGCCCAGGTGCAGGAGGCGGCCGAGATCACCACCACCCGGGTCGACCCGGAGCTGTACGTACCGCCGTCGCCCGGTGCGGTGGTGCACCGGGCGACGGGCGACGCGCGGGCCCGGGCGCTGCACTTCGACCGGATGGAGCGGCGCATCCCGATGGGCATGGGCCGCGACGGGGTGCCGGTCTACCTGAACGCCGACTTCCTCGACGGCAGCCGGGGCGCGCACGTGTCGATCTCCGGCATCTCCGGCGTGGCCACCAAGACCAGTTTCGCCACCTTCCTGCTCTACTCGGTGTTCCGCTCCGGGGTGCTCGGCGGCGACGCGGTCAACGCCAAGGCGCTGATCTTCAACGTCAAGGGCGAGGACCTGCTCTTCCTCGACCACCCGAACACCCGCCTGGACGACGCGACCCGCGCGGCGTACGCCCGGCTCGGCCTGGCCGCCGGGGCCTTCCCGGACGTGCGGGTGTACGCGCCGCCTCGGGTCGGCGACTCCTCCGGCACGCCGGACGTCAGCAGCCGCCTCACCGGCGTGGACAGCTTCTACTGGACGCTCGCCGAGTTCTGCGCCGACCGCCTGCTGCCGTACGTGTTCGCCGACGCCGACGACGAACGCCAGCAGTACACGATGGTGGTGCACTCGGTCGCCGCCCACCTGGCCCGGCACGCCCAGCCGGCGGACGGCGGGGTGAGCCTCGACGGGGTGCGCCTGGGGTCGTACGCGGACCTGGTCGACCACATCGTGGAGCAGCTCAATGACGACGAGACCCGGTCCGAGTGGGCGGGCAGTGCGGTCGGCCTCGGCACGGTCAACGCGTTCGCCCGGCGGCTGATCGGCAGCAAGAAGGACCTGTCCCGGCTGATCCGCGGCGACCTGGCCACCCGCCGGCCGCACAGCATCAACACCGCCGAGTCCGCCCAGGTCACCGTGGTGGACCTGCACAACCTGCCGGACCGGGCGCAGCGCTTCGTGGTGGGTGTGACCCTCAAGGCCGAGTTCGAGCGCAAGGAGAAGTCCGGCACCGCCAAGCCGCTGCTCTTCGTCGTGCTCGACGAGCTCAACAAGTACGCCCCCCGGGAGGGCTCCTCCCCCATCAAGGAGGTGCTGCTCGACATCGCCGAGCGGGGGCGCTCGCTCGGGGTGATCCTGGTCGGCGCACAGCAGACGGCGAGCGAGGTGGAGCGGCGGATCGTCACCAACTCGGCGATCCGGGTGGTCGGCCGACTCGATCCGGCCGAGGCGTCCCGCCCGGAGTACGGCTTCCTCCCACCGGCCCAGCGGCAGCGGGCGCTCCTGGCCAAGCCCGGCACGATGTTCGTCAACCAGCCGGACATCCCGGTGCCGCTCTGCCTGGAGTTCCCCTTCCCGGCCTGGGCCACCCGGGTCTCCGAGGCCGGGCGGGCCCCGTCGCAGACGCTCCGGTCGATCACCGGGTCGGCGGACCCGTTCGCGGTCGTCGGCTCCGGCGGCGGCAGCGACGACGACATCCCGTTCTAGGGAGTGCACCGCCCATGAAGATCCTGCACACCTCGGACTGGCACGTCGGCAAGGTCCTCAAGGGCCAGTCCCGGGCCGACGAGCACAAGGCCGTCCTCGCCGGGGTGATCGACGTCGCCCGGCAGGAGCAGCCGGACCTGGTGATCGTCGCCGGAGACCTGTACGACACCGCCGCACCGACGCCGGAGGCCACCCGGCTGGTCACCCGGGCGTTGACCGCGCTGCGCCGCACCGGCGCCGACGTGGTCGCCATCGGCGGCAACCACGACAACGGGCAGGCCCTGGACGCGCTGCGGCCGTGGGCCGACGCGGCCGGCATCACCCTGCGCGGCGGTGTCCGGGAGAACCCGGACGAGCACGTCATCGACGGCACCACCGCCGGCGGGGAGCGCTGGCGGCTGGCCGCACTGCCGTTCCTCTCGCAGCGGTACGCGATCCGCGCCGTGGAGATGTACGAGCTGACCGCCGCCGAGGCCACCCAGACGTACGCCGACCACCTCGGCCGGGTGCTGGGGCGGCTGACCGAGAGCTTCACCGAGCCGGACCGGGTGCACCTGGTGACCGCCCACCTGACGGTGGTGGGGGCGACCTCCGGCGGGGGCGAGCGGGACGCGCACACCGTCCTCGGTTACGCCGTCCCGGCCACGGTCTTCCCGGGCACCGCGCACTACGTGGCGCTGGGCCACCTGCACCGCTCGCAGCGGGTGCAGGGGGCGTGCCCGATCCGCTACAGCGGCAGCCCCCTCGCGGTCGACTTCGGCGAACAGGAGAACGTGCCCTCGGTGACCCTGGTCGAGGTGACCGCCACGACGGCGGCGCAGATCCGGGAGGTGCCGGTGACCGCGGCGGCCGCCCTGCGTACGGTGCGGGGCACTCTCGCGCAGCTCGCCGAGCTCGACGCGCCGGACGCCTGGCTGCGCGTGTTCGTGCGCGAGCAGCCCCGCGCCGGCCTGCGCGAGGAGGTGCAGGAGCTGCTGCCCCGGGCGCTGGAGATCCGCATCGACCCGGAGCTGGTGCCGGCGCCGGGCAGCGGCACCCGGGTCGCGCAGCGGGCCGGCCGCTCTCCCCGCGACCTGTTCGCCGACTACCTCGACAGCCGGGGGCACGACGACGACGGCGTCCGGGAGCTCTTCGACGAGCTCTACGAGGAGGTCGACCACTGATGCGGCCGATCCGGCTGGACATGGCGGGGTTCACCGTCTTCCGCGACGAGACCACCGTCGACTTCACCGACGCCGACTTCTTCGCGCTGGTCGGCCCGACCGGCTCGGGCAAGTCCACCGTGCTGGACGCGATCTGCTTCGCGCTCTACGGCACCGTGCCGCGCTGGGGCGGTGCCCGGGGGCTCGCCAACGCGCTGGCCCCGTCGGCGACCGAGGCACGGGTCCGGCTGGTCTTCGAGTCGGCGGGCGACCGTTACGTGGCGACCCGGGTGGTCCGCCGGGACGGCCGGGGCAACGTCAAGACCGCCGGCGCCGGGCTCCAGCTCATGCCAGCCGGCTTCGACGTCACCAAGCTGGACACCGGGCTCAGCCCGGAGGACCTCGGCGAGGTCGTCGCCGGCACGGCGGCCGAGATGGACGGCGCGGTGCTGGAGGCGGTCGGCCTGCCGTACGAGCAGTTCACCAGCTGCGTGGTGCTGCCGCAGGGGCAGTTCGCCGACTTCCTGCACGCCAAGCCGGCCACCCGCCAGCAGATCCTGGTCAACCTGCTCGGCCTCGGCGTCTACGAGGAGGTGCAGAAGAAGGCGACCGAGCGGGCCGCCCGGGCGGAGACGAAGCTGGAGACGGTCGACCGGATGCTGGCCGGGCTGGCCGACACCGACGACGCGACGCTGGAGGCGGCGACCGCGCGGGTGGACCGGATGCGGGAGCTGGGCGAGGCGGTGACCGTCGCCGTACCGGAGTGGGAGGCCGCCCGGTCGACGGCCCGGGAGGCGGCCGCGGCGCTGGCCGCCCTGGACGCCGAGCTGACCGTGCTCGCCGGGGTCCGCGCGCCGGCCGGGGTGGCCGAGGTGGCCCGCGCCGTCACGACGGCCCGCAGCGGGGCCGAGGATGCCGCGAGGGCGGTGGCGCTGGCCGAGGAGCGGGAGGAGAAGCTCCGGGGCGAGTTGACCGCCGCCGGGGACGAGAGCGCCCTGCGGCTCCTGCTGAAGGCGTACACCGATCGGGAGGCGCTGGTCGGCGAGACCGCGACGGTCCGCGCGGCGGTGACGGCCGCGGAGGCCGAGCACGCCACGGCGGCTGCCGCCCTGGCCGACGCGCGGGCCGCCGCGGCCCGCGCGCAGGCCGAGCTGGAGGTGGCGTTCCGCGCGCACGAGGAGGCGAAGGCGACCGACCAGGCGGTGGCGCTGCGGGCACACCTGCGCGACGGCGACGCCTGCCCGGTCTGCGAGCAGACGGTGGCCCGGGTCCCGGCGGTGCCGCACGACTCGGCGGTGGCCGCCGCGACCGCGGCGGGCCGGGCGGCCCGCGCCGCGACGAAGGCCGCCGAGGCGGCGGTGAGCGAGCGGGACGCGGCGGCGCGGGATCTGGAGCGGGTGCTGCTGCGGGCCCGCGCCCGCGTCGACCAGCTCGACGCCCGGATCGCCGAGCTGGACGCCCAGCTCGCCGGTGCGGCCGAGCCGGCGGTGCTGCGGCGCGAGCTGGCCGAGCACGCGCGGCTACGTGCGGCGTTGGAGGAGTCGGCGGCGGCCGTCCGGGCCGGGCGCGACGCCGCCCGCCGGGCCCGCGCCGCCTCCGACGCCGCCGAGGAGCGGCTGCGGACGGCGTGGCGGGCGTTCGACGCGGCCCGGGACGGGCTGGCCCGGTTCGGCCCGCCGGCCCCCGACCGGGACGACGTCGCCGCCGCGTGGGCCGCCCTCACCGGGTGGGCCGGCGTGGAGGCGGAGCGCCGCCGCGAGCAGCGGGCCGCGCGTGCGGGCTCGGTGGCCGAGGCGGAGGTCGTCAGCGCCGCCGTGCGCGAACGCATCGCGGGCCTCTTCGCCGCCGCCGGACTGCCGGCCACCGACGATCCGGTACGCGACGCCGCCGTCGCCGTCGAGCGCGCCGAGGCCGAGCTGCGGCGGCTGGTGGAGCGACGCGACCAGGCCGCCGAGCTGCGCGACCAGCGGACCGTCCACGAGCGCGAGGCGCAGGTGGCGCGCGCCCTCGCCGGGCACCTGCGGGCCAACAACTTCGAGCGGTGGCTGCTCGCCGAGGCGCTCGACCTGCTCGTCGACGGCGCCTCGGCGATCCTGCGGGAACTCTCCGGCGACCAGTACGACCTGGTGCACGACAAGGGGGAGTTCTTCGTGGTCGACCACCACGACGCCGGCCTGCGCCGGGGCGTGCGCACCCTGAGCGGTGGGGAGACCTTCCAGGCGTCGCTGGCGCTGGCGCTGGCCCTGTCCGAGCAGTTGGCCGGGATGTCCACGACGGCGGCGAGTCTGGAGTCGATCGTGCTCGACGAGGGCTTCGGCACCCTCGACGTGGCCACGTTGGACACGGTGGCCGCCACCCTGGAGAACCTGGCCGCCCGGGGCGACCGGATGGTCGGCGTGGTCACCCACGTGCCGGCGCTGGCCGAACGCATCCCGGTGCGGTTCGAGGTCCGCAAGGACGCCCGGTCGGCGCGCGTCGAGCGGACCGGCCGGTGAGCGAGCGTCGCGAGCGAACCATCAGGCTCAGCAGCCCGGCGGCTCGCGCCGCTGCCGAGCGGAGCGAGGTGGCGGCGTGAGCCGGTTCTTCGTCGACGCCTGGGACCCGGCGTACGGGGCGTCGTTCGAGGCCGGTGGCGGTCCGGCGGCGCCGAGCAGTGCCCGGGTGGAGCCCGACCACGAGGTGCCGGCGGTGGACTGGCGGGCGATCGGCCCGCGCCCCGGCGTGCGGACACCCGACGTGGTGCTACTGGTCGACGGGGTACGACGGATCGACGCCAGCGTGTGGACGGCCGAGGACGACGGCGGCTCCTACCCGGGCATCGCCGCCTCGTACGCCGCCGGGGTAGTGCGGTGCGACCTGGAACGCGGCGCGGCGCAGCTCGCCGGGGCGAAGGTGGGCCGGGGTCTGTTCACCGCCAGCCCGTCGGCGCAGGACGTGGTCGCGGGCAGCGTCCACTACCCGGTGCACCGGGTCGGCGGGACCGGCGAGCTGCCGGCCGCCGTGCAGGGCCCGCTGACCGCGCTGGAGGTGGAGGTCTCCGGTGCCGCGCGGATCGACGGTGACCTGCTGGTGGTCGACGGGCCGCTGCGCAACCGCCGGCAGCTGCCGCGCACCCTCGGCTACATCAAGACCCAGCACAGCCAGTACCTGGACGCCCGGCTGACCGCCGTGGTGACCGGCCTGGCGCCGGGCGAGCGGTCCCCGGTGTTCCGGCTCGGCACGGCCTGGGGCGGCTGGTCCTGGTACCTGCGGCTGCCGGTGGCGGCCGGCGCGCCGTGGGCGGGCATCGTACGGGTGGAGTGCTCCGCCGAGCTGGACGTCACCGAGGCGATCGCCCTGGCCGACCTGTCGCTGGTCACCCTCCCCCGGTTCGCGTCCACGCCGTACAAGGATCCGCGCGCGCCGCAGAACCTGGTCCCCATCGCCGGGCTGGAACGCCGCCTGCGCGCTCTGCTCGGCGACGCGCGACTGCTGCACCGGGTGCTGACCGCCGCCGCCCGGCCGCCCCGCTGATGGGCCGCAAGAGGGCCGCCGACCGGGTGGTCGAGCAGGTCGACACCGGCCAGGCCGAGCTGGTGCCCGACCCGGACCGGCCCGGCTCGTGGACGCTGCTGCTCGACGGGGCACCGCAGTCCCACGTGGACCTGACCGATCCGACGCACCTGGAATTCGAGTACGTCCGCCGGCTCGCCGCCGCCGTGGACCTGGTGGCCCCGGCCGGCGCGCCACTGCGGATGCTCCACCTGGGCGGTGGGGCGCTGACCCTGCCCCGGTACGTCGCGGCGACCCGTCCCGGCTCCACCCAACGGGTGTGCGAAGTGGACGGCGCCCTGGTCGACCTCGTCCGTCGCCTGCTGCCGTTGCCGTCGGACGGCCGGTTGAAGGTCCGCGTCGGCGACGCGCGGGCGGTGCTCACCGCCACCCGGCAGGCCAGTGTGGACGTCGTCGTCGCCGACGTCTTCGCCGGTGCGCGTACGCCGGCCCACCTGACCTCGGTGGAGTACGTCACCGAGGTGGCCCGGGTGCTGCGGCCGGGCGGCTGGTACCTGGCCAACGTCGCCGACGGCCCACCGCTGCGGCACGCCCGGGCGCAGGTGGCGACCGTCCGGGCGGTACTGCCGCACGCCGCGCTCGTCGCCGACGCGGCCGTGCTGCGCGGTCGCCGGTACGGCAACCTGGTGCTGGTCGCCGGTCGGACCGAGCCACCGGTGCCGGACCTGACCCGCCGCGCCGCCGGGGACTGGTTCCCGGGCAGGGTGCTGGCCGGCACGGAGCTGGACCGCTTCGCCGGTGGTACGCCGGTGGTCCACGACGCCGACGCCACCGACTCGACGCCGCCCCCGCCCGGAATTTTTTCCGTGGGCCGTTGATCCGATCGACTGCCGCCTCCGTATCATCCGTCGGCAGGCCCGTGGGGGGCGGCCGATGTGATCGGATTCCCGGAGGTCTGCATGCATGCGGTGGCGGCCGGCTGGCACGGGGACAGGGTTCGGCCGGGCTGGATGTCCGCGCGCTCCCAGTCCCGGCCGAGCGCTTCTGCTCGCGGGGTCGACGCCCGCCCCGACCCTCGTCAGAATGACCCGGTGCCGCCCCGACCCGCGCCCGGACGTCACCAGGCACCACCGTCCACCGAGTCCAGTCACTCCGACCAGCTGATCCGGCTGCTCTACGCCGAGCACGCCGGTCCGCTGCTGGCCTTCGTCATGCGGCTCACCGGCGGTGACCGGCAGCGCGCCGAGGACATCGTGCAGGAGACGCTGCTGCGGGCGTGGCGCAACGCGCACCGGCTCGGCGCGCAGGGGCAGGGTTCGCTGCGGCCGTGGCTGGTGACGGTGGCCCGGCGGATCGCGATCGACGAACACCGCAGCGAGCAGGCCCGGCCCGCCGAGACGTACGACCGGGACCTCACCGCCTTCGCCGAGGCGGACAGCACCGACCGGGTGCTGCGCACGATGACCGTGGCGGACGCCCTGCGTACGCTCAGTCAGTCGCACCGGGAGATCCTGGTCGCGACCTACTTCCGGGGCCGGACGGTCCCGGAAGCCGCCGAGGAGCTGGGCCTACCGCTCGGCACCGCCAAGTCACGGGTCTACTACGCGCTGCGCGCCCTGCGCACGGCTCTGCAGGAACGGGGGGTGACGGAATGAGCCGGGCAGACCACATGGACGTCGCCGCGTACGCGCTCGGCGTACTGGACGAGCACGACACGGAACGGTTCGAGGAGCACCTCGCGACCTGCTGGGCGTGCGCCGCGGAGCTGGAGACGATGGTCCCGGTGGTGGGCATGCTCTCCGGCATCGACGGCGAGACGATGACGGCGCTGGAGCAGACGCAGACCGACCCGGCCCTGCTGGACCGGACGCTGGTCGCGGTCCGCGCCCACCGGCGGAAGACGCGGTTCCGGCAGTTGCTCGCCACGGCCGCCGCGGTGGTCGTCTTCGGTGGGCTGACCGGGGTGGGCTTCGCCAGCGTCACCCGGGACAGCGCGCCCGACGTGGAGGCCCTGCCGACCACCAGCGCGCCCGCGGTTCCACCGAACACGACCAGGTCCGCCGATCCGGGCGACCCCGGTATCGGTGGCCCGATCGAGCCGGAGGGCGACAAGTACAACGTCACCGACACCACGACCGGTGTGGAGGCGACGTTCTTCGTGGCGTCGAAGGAGTTCGGCACGGGGGTGAACTTCACCCTGGCGAAACTGCCCGGCCCGCGCTTCTGCCGCCTGGTGGTGTTGCGAAAGAACAACACCACCGAGGTCATCTCCACCTGGTCGGTGCCCGGCGGCGGCTATGGCACCAGCACCAATACACCCCGCCTCACGCTGGGCGCCTCCACGTCGGCACCGACCGCGGAGATCAAGCACTTCCAGGTGCAGTCGGTGGACGTCAACGGGGTGGCGAGTCCGCTGGTCACGGTCAAGTTGTCCTGACCCGGACGACGCGGATCGGCGCCGGCCACATTGGCCGGCGCCGATCAGCCGTTCCCGTTTTCACTGGCCCTCGTGCCGACCTACGGATATCCGGGCCATTCGGTTCAACTCATACGAGTGAAATTGACCACTGTCGTCGATTCAACCTTGACAGCAAGCCTCCCGTATTACCCGGTGAACTGCCAAGAATGAGGAGGGCACGTGGCACAGATGAAGCGGACCGTCATCGTCGCGAGCGCGATGGTCGCACTTACGGCCTGCGCTCCCGCGGGTTACGACGGGGCGAACGCGGGCGCGGCCGAGCCGGTCGCCGTCGCCGCGGCCGAACCCACCGCGTCGGTCGAGGCCGAGGCGTCGGCGGCACCCGAAGCGTCCGCGGAGGCTCCGCCGCCCGCCGACGTCGACCTCACCGACGAGCTCAACGGCAAGAAGGTCGCCCGGATGGGCAGCGTGGTCACCGACCAGGACGGCTGGATCCTCTACCGCTTCGACAAGGACACCAACGACCCGCCGGCGTCGAACTGCGTCGACAAGTGCGCCGAGGTGTGGCCGCCCGCGCTGACCGACGGCAGCCCGCAGCTCAACGGCGTCTCCGACGACAAGGTCGGCACCATCACCCGGCAGGACGGCACCCGGCAGATCACGCTGGACGGCTGGCCGCTGTACCGCTACATCGGTGACAAGAAGCCCGGCCAGTGGAAGGGCCAGGGCGTCGGTGGCACCTGGTTCGTGGTGGCCCCGGACGGCAAGAAGAACCTGACCTGCCTGCCGACCGGCACCCCCAAGCCCGTCGCCCCGCCGGCCGATGACGCCGAGGCCGAGAGCGGCGGCTCAGACTACTCGTACTGACGGCACCAGTGAGGCACGGTGGCCGGTCGCAGCTGGGAGGGCGCGGCCGGCCACCGCCGGGTCCGGGTACGGGGCGTACCGGCAATGTCTCCGCCCGGCCCGCGGCGCCGGCCCCGACCGCGGGCCGGGCCCCCCCCCAGAACAACCCGGGGACGCAGGGCGGGGGGAACCGGCCCCCGCCCCCCCCCCCCCGGG
>NZ_JBITMC010000004.1:104892-184450 GCF_044465805.1 Micromonospora sp. NPDC049497
GCCGGGGGGGGGGGGGGGGGGGGGGGGGCGGGCCCCCCCCCCGGGGGGGGGGGGGGCGGGGGGGGGCCGGGGGGGGGCCCCCCCGGCCCGGGGGGCCGCCCGGCCCGGGGGCCCGGCCCCGCGACCGTTTCATCCCGTGGCAGCATGGCGGGGTGACCGGGACCGAAGCCGACGCCCGCCGGGTGCTGCGCCCACCGGCCGGCTACCGCCTGGCCGCGTCGGTGCGGTCACTGACGTTCAGCCCGTACGACCCGTGCGCGCGGGTCGCGGCGGGCACCTTCTGGTGGGCCACCCGCACCCCGGACGGGCCGGCCACCCTGGCGCTGCGCCCGTCCGCCGGTGACCTCCTCGCCGAGGGGTACGGCCCGGGAGCCGACTGGGTCGTCGAGCGCGCCGACGCGGTCGCCGGCCTCCGCGACGACCTGACCGGGTTCGCCGATCTGGCCGCCGCCCACCCGCTGGTGGCCGAGCTGGCCGCGCGGTACGTCGGGATGCGGATGCCGACCACGGGTCAGGTCTTCCCCCGGCTGCTGCGGGCGGTCTTCGAGCAGAAGGTGACCGGCAAGGAGGCCTACCGGGCGTACGCCGCCACGGTCCGGCACTTCCGCGCGGCGGCACCCGGCCCGATGCAGCCGCTCCTGCTGCCGCCGGAGGCCTCGGCGGTGGCGGCCACCCCGTACTGGGTCTTCCACCCGTTCGGCGTGGAGCAGCGGCGGGCGGAGACGCTGCGCCGGGTCGCCGCCGTGGCCGACCGGCTGGAGCGCTGCGCCGACTCGACCGAGGCGACCCGCCGGCTCACCGCGATCCCCGGCATCGGCCCCTGGACGGCGGCGGAGGTGGTCCGCGTCGCGTACGGCGACCCGGACGCGGTCAGCGTCGGCGACTACCACGTGCCGAACACGGTGGCCTGGGCCCTGGCCGGGGAGGCGCGCGGCGACGACGCGCGGATGCTGGAGCTGCTGGAGCCGTTCCGGGGGCACCGGGGCCGGGTGTGCGGGCTGCTGGAGGCCGCCGGCATCCAGGCGCCGAAGTTCGGCCCCCGGGCGCCGATCCGCTCCTTCGCCCGGTTCTGACGATCGCACCGGTCCGCCGGGGGTCGCCCCGGCGGGTGGGATCGGCGGTCAGCCCCGCCGGGCGCAGAGCCGGCGCAGGGTCCGTCCGAGCCACCACGCGTACGCGTGCTGGAAGACCCGACCGGCGGGCCCGGCGGCGCGCATGAACCAGCGGTCGGGCCGGCTGAACGCGCGTACCTCGAACCAGACCTCGCCGGATCCGTCGCGGCCGACGAGGAACGCCTCCTCGCCGCGGGCGGGGTGGCCGGGCAGGGTGCCGTAGCCGAAGCCGGCCCGGGAGCCGTCGTCGACCGCCCAGACCACCTCGCAGGGCGCGGCCAGCCGCAGCGGGCCGACACCGAGCCCGGAGACGACGCGCACGCCGGGCGCGGCCCGGTCGGCCGAGGCGTCGATCCGGATGCCCGCGGCCCGGTGCAGGTGCCACGAGAGCACGGCCTCGCCTGCCGCGTCGAACGCGCCCTCGGGCAGCCGGACCCGGTGCCGCACGTGCCGCCAGCCGGCCGGCAGGTCCCCGGCCCGGGTGGCGCCGACGTGCGGATAGGTCAGTGCCGGCACGGGAGGCACCCCTTTCGGGTCGACGGACACCGCCCAGCGTACGGGGTCGGGGGCACCGCGCCCGCGGTCGACTGTGGTTGGCTGGGCGCGTGAGAACACCCCCGTTGATCGCGCCGGCCACCCTCCTCGACGCCGGCGAGATCCTCACCGTGCAGCGCGCCGCCTACCTCACCGAGGCGCAGCGCTACGGCGACCCGTTCCTGCCGCCGCTGACCGAGACGTTGGAGGAGGTGCGCGCCGCCGTCGCCGGGGCACGCACCGTGCTGACCGCCCGGGTCGGCCCACGGCTGGTGGGTTCGGTGCGTGCCCACGTCGAGGCCGGCGTCGCCCACGTCGGGCGGCTCGCCGTCGCCCCGGACCAGCAGGGTTGCGGCATCGGCGGGCGCCTGCTGCGGGCCGTCGAGGCGATGTACGCCTCCCGGGTCGACCGGTTCGCGCTGTTCACCGGCGCGGACAGCGAGCAGAACCTCCGGTTGTACCAGCGGCACGGGTACCGGGTGGTCGGGCACCGGGCCGACGCGAACGGCGTGCGGCTCGCCCTGCTGGAGAAGCCGTCGGTCAGCGCCGTCCGCGCCGGCGCCTGAGCCACACGGATTCTCCGCCGCCCCACCGGGCTGTCGGACACCAGAGCGTCGCTCGCGCACCGTGATCCTCGCGCGGCCGGCCCCAAGACGTGCGCGCCGCTTTGCTCTGCACCCTGATACGCACCGGTTGCGCCGCGTGACCACGGCTGGGGAGAAGCCCGCCGAGAAACAGCAGGTGGGCAGGCTGGTGCGTCCCGGGGTGCAGAGCAAAGCGGCGAAGGCATCGCGTCGGCAGCCATCGGAACGTCACCAACAGTGACGAGATCCCAGCTGTGACTCACTGTGATGGCTTCGGCGCGGAGCCACGGCGCGGAAAGGCTTGACCCGCCCGACCGGCCGATGCTCAGGCGGCCTCGCGCAGATCGGCCAGGTCCAGCGGCGTACGGGCGCGGAGCAGTTCCGCCAACTCGGTGACCGAGCCGACCTCGCCGAGCACGTTCTTGCCGCCGCCGTACGACCGCGGGTAGCGGTGCACGAGCCGGTAGCGGTAGCGCCCACGGATCAGCTCGATGGTCACCCGCCACCGCCCGCAACACCCGCAGACCCACTCCGACACCCCGCGAAAGTAGCTCTGAGCTGCGGTTATCTGATTCCGGCCGGAGGGACGCCGGGGGACGCGCGGGTACACACCGCCCGCGAGCCGCCGGTGATCTGCCTCACGGCTGTCGGTGCCGTCTGATTGACTGGTCGCCGTGGAGCTGCCGATCAACCCCCCGGTCGAGCCGATGCTGGCCAAGAGCGTGCCCCGGGTGCCGACCGCCCCCGGCATGACCTACGAGCCGAAGTGGGACGGCTTCCGGTGCATCGTCTTCCGCGACGGCGACGAGGTCGAGCTGGCCAGCCGGGGCGGCAAGCTGATGACGCGCTACTTCCCGGAGGTCGTCGAGCAGGCCCGCCGCCAGCTGCCGGAGCGGTGCGCGGTCGACGGCGAGCTGATCGTCATCCGACGGGACGGGCCGGACGGCCAGCCCCGCCTCGACTTCGAGCTGCTCGCCCAGCGCATCCACCCGGCGGCCTCGCGGGTGACGATGCTGGCCGAGACCACCCCCGCCGACTTCGTCGCCTTCGACCTGCTCGCCCTCGGCGACGAGTCGCTGCTGGAGCAGCCCTACCCGCGACGGCGGGCCCGGCTGGAGGAGGCGCTGGGTGGCGTACGGCCGCCGGTGCACGTCACCCAGGTCACCACCGACCCGGAGACCGCGCACCGCTGGTTCGACGTCTTCGAGGGCGCCGGCCTGGACGGTCTCATCGCCAAGCCGGCCGACCTGCCGTACGAGCCGGGCAAGCGGCTCATGTTCAAGGTCAAGCACGCGCGCACCGCCGACGTGGTGGTGGCCGGCTTCCGGTGGCACAAGTCCGGTCCGGTGGTCGGCTCGCTCCTGCTCGGTCTCTACGACGACGACGGGGTCCTGCACCACGTCGGGGTGAGCGCGTCGTTCACCATGGCCCGTCGGCAGGAGCTGCTGGAGGAGCTGGCCCCCTACCGGGACACCGACGGCACGCACCCGTGGGTGCACGGCGACCACGAGCGCGGGCAGCGCATCCCCGGTGGGGTGAGCCGGTGGACCGGCACGAAGAACCTGGAGTGGGAGCCGCTGCGCCCCGAGCTGGTGGTCGAGGTGGGTTACGACGCGATGGAGGGCGAACGGTTCCGGCACACGGCGCGCTTCGTCCGCTGGCGGCCCGACCGTGATCCCCGCTCCTGCCGCTACGACCAGCTCGACCGGCCGGTCCGGGTCGACGTGGACCAGGTGCTGCGCGGTGACCCGACGGCGACCGTGGGGTCGCCCGACGGCCCGGCGTAGCCTGGCGCTCGACCCGATCAGGGAGGTTTCCTCGTGACCCGCACCTCCGACCGCCCCCGGTTCCGGCTGGCTCTCGCCGGTCTGGCCGCCGCCGCGCTGGTCACCGCCGGCTGCACCCTGCCTGCGTTCGCGCCCAGCACGGACGTCGAGGGTGAGGCTGCCGCACCCGGCACCGCGCCGGCCTGGCGCGCGTGCCCCGAGGTGCCTGAGGAGCTGGTCGGGCGCAGTGCGCCGGACATGCGCTACGAGTGCGCCCGCATCCGGGTTCCCCGCGACTGGGGCACCGGTTCGGGCGCCACCGCCGGTCCGGGCAGCGGTGAAACGTTCGAGATCGCCCTGCTGCGAGCCCGCTCGACCAAACAGCGTGACCGCATCGGGTCGCTGGTCATCAACCCCGGCGGTCCCGGCGGCTCGGGTGTGGACACCGCCGTCTACCTCTCCTTCGGGCCGACCTTCGGCGGGCTGCCCACCTCGGTCACCGAGCGTTTCGACATCGTCGGTTTCGACCCACGCGGGGTGGCCCGGTCCAGCCCGGTGAAGTGCATCCCGGACGCCGACCTCGACGCGACCTTCGGCTACGACCCCGACCCGGAGAGCCAGCGGTCGTTCGACGGCTTCGTCGCGCTCAGCCAGCGGATCGGTCGGGGCTGCGGCGACAAGTACGGCGACCAGCTTCCGCTCTACGGCACCGAGCAGGCCGCGCGGGACATGGACGCGGTGCGCACCGCTGTCGGCGACGAGAAGCTCACCTACCTGGGCTACTCCTACGGGACGCTGCTCGGCGCCACGTACGCGCAGCTCTACCCGCAGCGGGTCCGGGCGCTGGTGCTCGACGGCGCGGTCGATCCGCGGCAGGGGCTCGTCGCCTCCTCGGAGAGCCAGGCCAAGGGCTTCGAGCGCGCGTTCGGCAACTTCACCCGGTGGTGTGCGGCCAACGCCGGCCGGTGTCCGATCGCGCCGGACGCCCGGGCCGCGGTGACCTCGGCGATCGAGAAGGCCCAGGTCTCGCCGGTCCGGGGCGACGGCGGGCGGGAGGCGACCCCCGGCTGGGTGTTCTACGCGGTGATCTCCTCCCTCTACACCGAGGCGGGTTGGGAGGAACTGGGCGGGGCGATCGACGAGTTGGAGGGCGGCGACCCGACGGAGGTCTTCCGCCTCGCTGACGCGTACGCCGACCGTGACGAGGACGGCCGCTACTCGAACCTGTTCGACGCGAACCTGGCGGTCAACTGCGCCGACGAGGACGAGAAGCCCAGTCGGGAGCAGATCCGCCAGCTCCAGTCGCAGTGGCGGCAGAAGTACCCGCTGTTCGGCCCCGCCCTGGCCGTGGGCATGCTCTCCTGCACGGAGTGGCCGGGCGGGCGGGACCCGTACCCGACCGGCCGGGCCGACGGTGCGCCGCCGATCCTCGTGATCGGCACCACCGGCGACCCCGCCACCCCGTACGAGCAGACCCCCGCCCTGGCCTCGATGCTCGGGGTGGGCCGGGTGCTCACCTGGGAGGGCGAGGGGCACACCGCCTATCCGCAGACGGGTTGCATCACTGCTGCAGTCGACGCCTACCTGATCTCGTTGACCGTTCCCAGGGAGGGGCTGCGCTGCCCGGCCCGCTGACCGGGGGCTCCGGCTGCAGTTCGGGTATCTCGATGTCGTACCGCCGGGCGATCTCCTCCAGCAGCAGTCGCATCCGGTGCACGTCCGCCTTGAGCTGTTCCTGCTCCTCGTGCTCGAAGGCGTCGTCGTCGACGATCAGCCGGCTGGCGAAGTGCGCCGTGATCAGCGGGATGACCAGCAGGACCATGGTCGAGATGAGCAGCGCGGCAAGCGTCCGGCCGGCCCAGGTGGTCGGTGAGATGTCGCCGTAGCCGACGGTGGAGGCGGTCACCACCGCCCACCAGACCGCGTCGGCGGCGGTGCGGTTCTCCACCTGGCCGTAGATGACCCCCGCGACGACGATCATCAGCAGGTACGACGTGATCAGCGTTCGCGGCGAGTTCGCGAACCACACCAGCCCCCGGTAGATCCACCGGAACGGCGCCAGGATGTCCATGGGGCACCATGCTGCCCGGTGACCGCAACCACCGCCCGCACATCCGCCGGTGTCGCTGTGCCAGGCTCGGCGCCATGAGCGATGTGATCTTCCGCGCGGCCGTCCGTTCCGACCTGCCCGCCGTCCTGGCGCTCCTCGCCGACGACGCGCTCGGCCGGTCCCGGGAGGTCGGAGAGGTCGACGCCGCGTACGAGCGGGCGTTCGACGACATCACCGCCGACCCGCGCAACGACCTGGTGGTCACGGAGGCCGGCGGTGCGGTGGTGGGGTGTATGCAGCTCACCTACATCCCGGGGCTGAGCCGGCACGGCGCCGAGCGGCAGTTGATCGAGGCGGTCCGCGTCCGGTCCGACCAGCGGGGCCGGGGCCTGGGCCGAGAGATGATCACCTGGGCGGTCGACCGGGCGCGGGAGCGGGGATGCGGGCTGGTCCAGCTGACCACCGACAAGTCCCGCCACGACGCGCACCGCTTCTACCTGGGCCTCGGCTTCGTGGCCAGCCACGAGGGCATGAAGCTCCACCTCTGACAGTGGCCCGGCCGACCCGGTGTCACCGACGTCGGAGTGTCCCGGCCGCCGGACCCACCGTCAGGCCGTCGGTGCCGGCCGGCCCCCGTGCGACGCCGCCCAGCGCAGGCCGGCGGCGTCGACGGCGGCGTGCAGCCGTTCGGCGAACCGGGCCACGCTGCCTTCCAGCGCATCCAGATCGGCGGGACCGAGCAGCGGTACCGGGCCGTCGTCGGTCATCGCGAGCACGCACGGCGTACGCCCCTCGCTGGCGGCGCGGACCTCCGGGGAGCGCTCGTTCAGGTGCACGAGGTCGACCGGGACGGCCAGCTCGGGCACGAGATGCCGCCACTCGCGCTTGCGGCCCAACGCCCCGTGCGTGATGTCGCAGAGGGCGCACTCGGCGGTGCCCCGGACCTTGCCGACGACGTACGCCAGCTCGCCGCGCAGGCCGCCGTCGGCGTGGTAGACGCCGACCAGCCGCCGGATCACATCGCTCGGGGAGGTCATGCGGAACAGTGTGCCCCGCCCGGCTGAACGGACGCTGGACGCGGAGGAACCGCCCCCGGCGTTGTCCGGTTCTGCACCCGGCCGGCGACCTTGTTTGGCGCCTGCCTACGCAACCTGGAGCGCACCCCGGTCCACAGGATCGGCATGGCGGATGCCATGGGGATCTCGGTGGCTAGGGCGTGTCCTGCCGATCATGAGCTCTGGGGATCGTCGGAGGCAGCGTGACATCCAACCGGATGCCATAGTGCCGCCATGAAGGCAGACCTGCACAGCTACTTGAAGGGCGGCCGCGACGCGCTGCTGTGGAAGCTCGACGGGCTCAGCGAATACGACATTCGGCGTCCGTTGACCCGGACCGGCACCAACTTGCTCGGTCTGGTGAAGCACTCGGCGGCCATGGAGACCCTCTACTTCGGAGTCGTGTTCGGCCGGCCGTTCGAGCAGGAGCTGCCGTACGTCGGCGACGGAGCGGAGCCCAATGCCGACATGTGGGCGACCGCGGATGAGGCCCGCGAGGAGATCGTCGCACTGTACCGTCGCGCGATCGCCCACGCCGACACCACCATTGAAGCCCTTGCACTGGATGAGGTCGGCCGCGTGCCGTGGTGGGGCGACGCAGCGGTCACGTTGCACCACGTCCTGGTTCACGTCACCGCGGAAACACAACGGCACGCCGGTCACGCTGACATCGTGCGCGAACTCATCGACGGCGCGGCCGGGCTGCTACCCAGGAACGACAACCTGCCCCCCGCCGACGAGTCATGGTGGCTGGACTACCGCCAGCGAGTGGAGCAGGCCGCCCTCGACGCCAGCAGACGCAGCAACTAGGTCATCTGTCGATCATGGAAGCCAGATGATGGCGGCGATGTTCCACGATGTTGCGCTTGCGGTAGACAGCCTTGTCGAAGGCCGGTGGTCACCCACCGTTGCTGCCCTTGGCTGCCCGGCGGGCGACCTGGGTCCGAGCGTTCCGGGATGACGTGCCGGATGCCGCGCTGGCGCAGGGCTCGGCGGGTGGAGTCGTGGGCTTAACCCTTGTCGGCGATCAGCACGTCGGGATGTTTTGCGAGGCCCTCCGGGCCAGGCTACGCGTCCATCGACGGCGAGGTGAATCTTCGAGCTCAGTCCGCCGCGGGATCGGCCGATGGCCTCGCCATCTTGCGCACCAGGCGTCGCCGCACTTGTCGGGGAGCCCCCTCTTTGCGGGCGCCAGCGGCATGCTGGTGCACCCGCACGATCGACCAGTCGATGCTGATCCTCCACTGCACCGGTGTCCCGTCGTCATGCACCTGCGCCGCCCCGAGAATCCGATCCCAAGTCCCATCCGCGGTCCACCGGCGCAGCCGCTCGTGGCAGGTCTTCCATGGCCCATACCGTTCCGGCAGGTCACGCCACGGCGCACCCCGTACGCAGCTTCCACAAAATCCCGTTGATCACCTGCCGGTGATCCCGCCACCGCCCCCGCCAGACTCCGGTAGCAGCGGCGCGATCACCGCCACGCCTCATCGGTCAACTCACCACGACGCACCACCGGCACATCGTCAACGATCAACCGCTACAAGATCGGCAGGTCACGCCCTAGTCCACCGGCACCCGGTACACCACGTCGTAATCCGGCCCTAGGACGATGTCGGCGGTCTCGACGGCCAGGTCTCCGGCGTAGTAGGTCCGTTCGATCGTCAGGACATGCGACCCGGTCGCCTTCAGGTTCAAGGCTTGGATCTCTTCCGGGCTCGCGGGCCTGAAGGCGACCTTTTCGGTGAACGAGTCGATGCGGACGCCGATCGTGTCCATGCGGGCGACGACTCCGACCGCCGGGCCGTCTTCGGGCCACTCGATGGCGGTACCGCCGGTCACTGCCAACGGTTCGTGGCTGGCGGACAGTTGGATCGGTTCGCCGTCGGCAACGAACCGGTACCGGGTGGTCACGGTCGGGTCGCCGGGTGCGATCCCGAGTCGGGCAGCGACATCCGGGCCAGCAGTGGTGTGGGCCGACTCGTGTTCCCAGGTGCCCCATTGACCGACGGCCTCGGCGTCACGGGCGAACGGGCTTGTCGGCCCGGTGGCGGTACGCACGTCCCGGCCGTGGGCCCGGCGGGTGAGTCTGCGTCGCTGCCGGACGTAGTTGCCGGAGCCTCGCCGACCTTCGATCAAACCTTCGCGTTGCAGGATCGACAGGGCAGCTTTCACGACGGTTGTCGACACGACGTACTGCTGGCGTAGCTGCGCCTCGGTGGGCAGCTTGTCACCGGGCCCATAGGTGCCGGTGGTGATGGCGTTGCGCAACTCGTTGACGATGCGCAGGTATGCGGGTTCGGGCATGGTGAACCGCCCCCTTTCCGGTCTGCCCGGCCAGTCGACCACACCTGAGTTAGTGCGACAAATCTTGGCGGAATCGTTGCCCGCCGAATGTTAGTGCACTAACTTTCGAAGTGGCTCCGTCACCGGTTGCTTCCGGTCTGCAACCACCGCGACCGGTGACGGAGTCCCCGCCCCGTCACCGAGCCTCGGAGGCTCCCCGTGAACCTGTGGCCATTCCGTCGCCGCCGAACCCCGCCCGCCGAACCAGTCGCCAGGGCAGCCACGGCGTACCCGAACCGGTCCGGCGCTTACGGCCCTCACGTCCCGTCATGGAACCAGCGAACCGACGTCCACCCGACCACCGGGCCCCTGCTGACGCGAGGCCAGGAACACCGATCGCGGGGGCGTCGTGGCTGAACAACGCCTGACCCGAGTGCCGTTCTACGTCGAACAGGCGTCGTACTGCGTGGGCCTGCACGAACGCGCCACGTGCCCGCACTGCGTCGCCGAGGGGTGCCCGACGCTGGAAGAAGCACGGGAAGTTCTGGCCGTGTACCGGGCAGATCGGGCCCGCCGCTACGGCCTCGACAAGCGCCCCACCTAACCCGCGCAAGCAACCGCCCGGATCTATCTAAGGCTCCGGGAGTGGTTGCTTGCATCCGGGCCGGAGGTGGTCACGCCCAAGGGGCGTTCCACGCATCTGGAGAATGCGGATCAGTCCACGGGTCTGGAGGTTGTCCGGCGAGACAGCGTGGTGCTAGTCGCCAGGTTCGCCGCTCAGTCGGTGTTTCCCCTGTTCAGGTCCCGATCTCGGGAGGGCTGCACCCGCTTCGGCTCGCCGGGCATCTTCGGATGGTCCGGCGGGTACGGCATGTCGCCCTGGCCGGCCGCGGCGTCCCGGTCGGCCCACTCCAGCAGCGGGGTGATGTCCCATGCGGCGTCGTCGATCCCGGCGTGCGGGTCGCCGCGCTCCGCCAACCGGGTGGGGACGGTGCGCAGGTCGAAGTCGTCCGGGTCGACGTCGGGCAGCTCGTCCCAGGTGACCGGGGTGGAGACGGTGGCGCGGGCGTTGGCGCGCAGCGAGTACGCGCAGGCGATCGTCCGGTCACGGGCCATCTGGTTGAAGTCGACGAAGACGCGCGTGCCCCGCTCCTCCTTCCACCAGGCGGTGGTGACCAGCTCGGGCCGGCGTCGCTCCAGCTCGCGGGCCAGCGCGATGGTGGCCCGGCGGACCTCGGTGAAGGTCCATCGGGGTGCGATGCGCAGGTAGACGTGGACGCCCCGACCGCCGGAGGTCTTGGGCCAGCCGGTCGCACCCAGCTCGTCGAGGATGCCGCGCAGCTCGGCCGCCGCGGCGGCGGCGTCGGCGAAGTCGGTGCCCGGCTGCGGGTCGAGGTCGACGCGCAGCTCGTCGGGACGGTCGGTGTCGGCGGCGCGGACCGGCCAGGGGTGGAACACCACGGTGCCCATCTGGGCGGCCCAGGCCACGTGGGCGAGGTCGGCGGGGCACAGCTCGTCAGCCGTACGACCGCTCGGGAAGGCGATCCGCGCGGTCTCGACCCACGGGGGCACGCCCCGGGTCGGCACCCGCTTCTGGAAGAACATCTCCCCCTCGACGCCCTCGGGGAAGCGCTGCAGGGTGGTCGGCCGGCCGCGCAGGGCGCGCGTGATGCCGTCACCGACCGCCAGGTAGTAGTGGAACACGTCGGCCTTGGTGTAGCCGCGCTGCGGAAAGATCACCCGGTCGGGGCTGCTCAGCCGGACGGTGCGCCCGGCCACCTCGATCTCCTCGGCTGCGCTCTTCGTGCCACCCATTGCGCGACCATATGCGACGGGTGCGACGTCCGACGTACCGTTGAGGGGTGAGTCTTGACGACAGCGAACTGCCCCGCACCGAGGAAGAGTGGCGGGTCCGGCTGAGCCCCGAGGAGTTCCGGGTGCTCCGCGAGGCCGGCACCGAGCGCCCGTGGACCGGCGAGTACGTGGACACGAAGACGACGGGCGTCTACCACTGCCGGGCGTGCGGGCTGGAACTCTTCACCAGCGACACGAAGTTCGACTCGCACTGCGGGTGGCCGAGCTTCGACGACGCCATCCCCGGCCGGGTCAAGGAGATCGAGGACCGCACCCTCGGCATGACGCGCACCGAGATCCGCTGCGCCCGGTGCGACAGCCACCTCGGGCACGTCTTCCACGGTGAGGGCTTCACCCCGAAGGATACCCGGCACTGCGTCAACTCGGTCTCCATCCGTCTGGAGCCGCGCGGCGCCTGACGCTGGCTCGCCGCTCGCGATCATCGCACTCGGTCGCCGGCCGGCAGCGTCGCCAGCAACTCGACCTGGGCGTCCCGGGAACGGGCCACCCGCTCGGCGAACTCACGGACCGCCGCGCTGCCCCCGACCCTGAGGTGGGCCCGGGCGAGGTCCGCCGCCGCCGCCTGGTGCGCGCTCAGCACCGTACCGAGGACCCGATCCACCTCGGCGGGGCCGGCCCGGCGCAGCCGCTCCAGGTCGTCGGCGTCGGCGTGCCCGGTGTGGTCGTGCCGGCCCCCGGCGGTGGGGCGGCCGGCGTCCCGCAGCCAGACACGCATCGTGCCCAACTCGTCGGTCTCGGTGGCCTCGACGGCCGCGACCAGGGTCCTCAGGTGCGGATCGGTCAGCCGGCCGCGGACCGTGCGGGTCATCTCCAGGGTGCGTTCGCTGTGCGCGACGAGCGCCTCGAGGAACGGCGCGTCGACGCCCTGAAGGCTGACCGGGGTCGCGGCGGGGGCCGGTGCGGTGTCACCGTCGCCGCCAGCACAGCCGGCGACGAGGAGCAGGACGACGAGCAGGGTGTACGCGAGCCGGCGGGTCATGCCGAGCCTCCGATCGACGGTCGGCGGGTGCGGCGCGCTCTGGGTACGGGCCGCACCCGTTTCGATCAGACCTGGGTCCAGAGCGCCGGGGTGTACGGCGGCTCCCAACCGGCGAGCGCGGTGTGCGCCTGGCGGCACTGGTAGCTCGATCCGCCATAGGTGACCTGGTCTCCGACCTGGTAGGCGCGACCCGCCGTCCACGTGCCACCCGGGGCGGGCGGCGGGGTGGTGGGTGCGGCGGTCGGCGTCGGGCTGGGGCTGGTCGGTGGCGGCGTGGTCGGCGTGGGCCCGCCGCCACCGGAGACCTGAAGGTCGACGCAGGAGTAGAACGCGTTGGGGGTGTCGGCGATGTTCCACACCGCGAGGACCTTCTGCCGCCCCGCGTACCCGCCGAGGTTGACCGTGTGCGACACGGTCGCGCCCGGCTGCTGGCCCCCGCCGTTGAACACCGCGATCCGGGTGCCGCCGATGAAGTACTCCCAGTTGCTGGTGGCGTGGCGGGCGGTGTTCGTCCAGGTGAAGGTGACCGAGGTGCCGACCGAGGTGGCGGGCCACCCGCGGCCGTCGTCGTTGAGGACGGCGAACTGGGCGATGCCGGCGTGGCAACTAGGCAGCCCCTTGGGCCCCTCGACGCTCTGCGGTTCCCATCTGATCTGGCCGCAGTCGGGCACCCGGCCCTGCGCGCAGAGCGCCTGCCGGCTCGGCGGCCCGGAGACGTACCCGTGGGCCTGGGCGGGCACGGCGACCGCCAGCGAGGCGACGACCGCGCCGGTCGCCGCGAGCGGAAGGGTGAGTCGTCTTCGCATGGTGGCATCTCCTTCGGAATCCGACCTGCTGAGATGCCACCCAACATAAATTAAACCTTGTTAACAGTAAAGACTCCTGTCGATAGAAGCAGCGCTGGGCGCCAGCTCAGAGCTTCAGGAGACTCCCCCGCTCGTCCACCCGGTCGGCCGACTCGTCGTCCAGCCACACGCCGCCCGTGGCGAGGTAGCGGAAGCGGTACTCCCCCGGCCCGAGCCGCACGGTGACGGTCCGGGTACCGTCCCGGCGGGCGACGAGTTCGTGCCGGCCCGGCTCCCAGTCGTTGAAACAGCCGACGACGCTGACCGGGCCGGGCGGAGCGTCCCGGGGAAGGCAGAAGGTCACCCGGGTCTGGTTGCCGAAGAGCTTGTTGCGCTTGATCACGTGTTCCTCCGGTATCGAGGCCTGCTCCGGGTCCAACGGCCGACACGCCGGGGACGACTCGCCGCAGGCCGGATCAGGTTTGCCGGTTCCGGTTGCCGTCCTGCTGCTGTTCGTTGACGCTGAGGTGACTTGTCCATTTCACGGGGGTTTCATCATGGCGACCTGCGAGGTCTGCGGTAACGACTACTGGATGGCGTTCGAGGTGCGTACGGTCAGCGGCGACGTGCACACCTTCGACTGCTTCGAGTGCGCCATCCACAAGATGGCCCCGATCTGCGAGCACTGCCAGATCAAAATCGTCGGGCACGGCGTGGAGGTGTCCGGCCGCTTCTTCTGCTGCGCGCACTGCGCCCGCGCCGAGGAGGGCGAACAGGGAGCCCAGGTCCGCGACGCCGTCGGCTCCCGCCCCGCCTGACGAGCCGCGCGGCCCACTCGCCGCCGGGCCTTGCGGGGGGAGGCGCGGCGGGCGCGGGGCGCGGGCGGGGGCGCTCACCGAGCGAAGTGGACGGGGCGACCGTAAGCGAGCGGTAAGGACGACAGGCCGGCCCGGACGGCTAGCATCCGGACATGCCCGTCACCACCATCCGGCTGATCGCCGCCACGCTGGCCACCGCCGCCCTGGCGCTGAGCGCGTGCGGCGGCGCCGACGACCGGTCCTCCGGCGACGCGCCGGCCACCACCACCGCCGCCGCCGGCACGCCCGCCCCGGGCGGCGCCACCGCGAGCCCGGACGGTGCCAGCGGCACCCCGTCGGGCACCGACCCCACGGCCCCTGCCGTGCCGAAGACGCTCGACTTCACCGCCCGCACCGTCGACGGCGGCAGCTTCGCCGGGAGCAGCCTCGCCGGGAAGCCGGCGGTGCTGTGGTTCTGGGCGGCGTGGTGTACGCGTTGCCGGGGTGTCGCCGACTCGGTCGCCGCCGTGCAGCGGGACAACGCCGACCGCGTAAGCGTGGTCGGTGTGGCCGGCCTCGGCAGCGGCGACGACGCGATGAAGCGGTTCGCCCGGGACACCGGCATCACCGGCTTCCCGAGCCTGGCGGACGACGACGGCGTGGTCTGGCGCCGGTTCGGCGTCACCAGCCAGGAGCACTACGTGCTGCTGGACTCCGCCGGGACGGTCCGACACAACGGGCCGCTGTCCCAGGCCGACCTGCGCCGGCGCGTCGCCGAGCTGAGCTGAGCTGAGCCGACATGACCGACGCCCCCTACGGCCTCGCGCTCGGCGCCGGCCTGCTCGCCGCCGTCAACCCGTGCGGCTTCGCGCTGCTGCCCGCGTACCTCTCGATGCTCGTCCTCGGCGACGGTCCGGCGGACCGGCGCGGACCGCTCGCGCCGGTGGGCCGGGCCCTGGCCCTGACCGGCGCGATGACCCTCGGGTTCGTCGCGGTGTTCGGCGCGTTCGGGCTGCTCGCCGGCCCGGCGGCGGACGCCGTGGCCCGACGGCTGCCCTGGCTGTCGGTGGTGATCGGCGTGGCGCTGGTGGCGGCCGGCGGCTGGCTGCTCGCCGGCCGGCAGCTGCCCACGTTCACGCCGCGTCTGGCCACCGGGCCGGAGGTACGGCGGCGGTTCGGCTCGATGGTGCTGTTCGGAGCGGCGTACGCGGTCGCCTCCCTCGGCTGCACCATCGGCCCGTTCCTGGCGGTGGTGGTCGCCGGCTTCCGCGCCGGCAGCCCGGTGGCCGGGGCGGGCCTCTTCGTCGCGTACGCGATCGGGATGGGTCTGGTGGTCGGCGCGGCGGCCCTCGCGGTGGCGCTGGCCCGGGAGTCGCTGGTGCGTCGCACCCGGCGGGCCGCGCCGCTGCTCGGCCGGATCGCCGGTGCGCTGCTGGTGCTGACCGGCGGCTACGTGGCGTGGTACGGGTGGTACGAGATCCGCCTCTTCGGCGGCGGCTCCGCCGAGGACCGGGTGGTGGACACCGCCGCCGGGGCGCAGAGGGCGCTCGCCGGTTGGCTGGACGGTCTGGGCCCGTGGTGGGTCGCGGCCGTCGCCGCCGCGCTGCTCGCGATCGCCGCCGGCGTCACGGTGGTACGCCACCGGCGCGCCGCCGCGCGTCCCGCTCCCACCACCGCCGAGCAGGTCGACGTCGCCTGAGCCGACCGGACGCGGCCGCCGGGCGCCCGGCGGCGGGCCCTACCATCGCGGGGTGCCGCACACGCCCGAGGTCCGGTCCGCCTCCTTCACCGACCTGGACGCCCGCACCTTCCACGACCTGCTCCGGCTGCGCATCGACGTGTTCGTGGTGGAGCAGGCGTGCCCGTATCCGGAGCTGGACGGGCGGGACGTCGAGCCGGGTACCCGGCACCTGTGGCTGGCCGGTGACGGCGGGCCGCTGGCGTACCTGCGGATCCTCGCCGACCCGGGCGGCCTGGCCCGGATCGGCCGGGTGGTGGTGGCGCCGACGGCGCGCGGCGGCGGCCACGCCGGGCGGCTGATGGCCGCGGCCCTGGACGAGGTCGGCGACCGGCCGTGCGTGCTGGAGGCGCAGTCGCACCTGGTCGCCTTCTACGCCCGGCACGGGTTCACGGTCATCGGCCCGGAGTACGTCGAGGACGGCATCCCGCACACCCCGATGCGACGGGACGCATTGACGTAGGACGATCTGTGTGGGAGTCTGCCGGCGGAGCCAGCACGAGAGCCACGCCGCCGGCCCGGGAGGGGGCAACTCCCGGCACGTCCGGGCGTCGTCGTCCGACCTCTCTCCCGGAGGGCTCACGTGTCCCCTCAGCTCCGATCACCCCGCCTCCTGTGGCCGCTCGCCGTCGTGGCGGCCGCCATCCTCCTGTTGACCACCGCGCTGGCCAACCCCGTCTCCGCGCACGGGTCCGTGGTCGACCCGGCCTCGCGCAACTACGGCTGCTGGCAGCGCTGGGGCAGCGACTTCCAGAATCCCCGGATGGCCACCGAGGACCCGATGTGCTGGCAGGCCTGGCAGGCCAACCCGAACACGATGTGGAACTGGAACGGCCTGTTCCGGGAGGGCGTCGCCGGCAATCACCAGGGCGCCATCCCTGACGGCCAGCTGTGCAGCGGCGGCCGGACCGAGGGCGGGCGGTACAACTCCCTCGACGCGGTCGGCTCGTGGAAGACCACCCCGGTCGCCAACAGCTTCCGGGTCCGGCTCTTCGACGGCGCCAGCCACGGCGCCGACTACATCCGGGTGTACGCGACCAGGCAGGGCTTCGACGCCCTCACCGAGCCGCTGGGCTGGGACGACCTGGAGCTGGTCGGCCAGATCGGCAACACCCCGGCATCGCAGTGGAAGCCGGAGACGAACGGCGTCTCCATCGAGATCCCGGCGAACGCGCCGGGTCGCACCGGCCGGCACGTCGTCTACACGATCTGGCAGGCCAGCCACCTGGACCAGTCGTACTACCTGTGCAGCGACGTGGACTTCGGCGGTGGGTCGACCACCCCGCCGACCACTCCCCCGCCCACGACGCCGCCGCCAACCACCCCGCCGCCGACCACTCCTCCGCCCACCACTCCCCCGCCGACCACGCCGCCGCCAGCCGGTGCGTGCACGGCCACCTACCGGGTGACCGGACAGTGGGCCGGTGGCTTCCAGGGTGAGGTCACGGTGACCGCCGGAGGCGGGGCCGTCACGAACTGGTCGGTGACGTGGACCCTCGCCGGTGGGCAACAGGTCACCTCGGCCTGGAACGCCGCCGTCAGCACCAGCGGCACGAGGGTCACCGCCCGCAACATGTCGTACAACGGCGCGCTCGGGGCCGGGGCGAGCACCACGTTCGGGTTCCTCGGCTCGTGGAGCGGCACCAACCCCGTACCCACGCTGACCTGCACCGCCACCTGAGACCCGGCCGGGGTCGCGCCACCTACTCCCTCCGGCGCGGCCCCGGCCGGCCCCGGCCGGACCCGGCCGCCGTCGGGCAGCCGACAGCACGCCCCGCCCGGATGCGGTATCCCTTCATGATCCGATCGACGGATCGACGGCGTGGGGAGACGGGCGATGACGCAGTACGTGGTGGAGTTCCCCGTGGAGGCCGGTGGGACGGCCCAGTTCGAACTGGCCGACAGCGACGTGTCCGGGGAACTGCGACTGGCCTCGCCACCCGGGACGGTGATTGCCGAGCGGTCGCGGGAAACCCTGGACACCGCCCTGGAGTCGCTCCGCCCGGCGCTGCGCAGCATCCGACGGGCCCTCGCCGACGCCGCCCCCGACCACCTGGAGGTCGAGTTCGGCATCAAGGTCGGCGGGGAGAGCGGCGTCATCTTCGCCAAGGGCACGGCCGAGGTGCACTTCGTGGTGAGGATGACCTGGGGCGGCGCGTGAACCTGGCGGAGCGGGAGCGGATCATCGCCCGGATCGCCCGGAACGACGGCCCGCTCCCCGCCGGCGTGGGCTTCGTCGTCGGCCGGCGCACCATCGTCACCTGCGCCCACGTCGTCAACACCGCCCTCGGCCGGTCCCTGCTGCACCAGGACCGGCCGACCGCCGACGAGCTGGTCACCGTGCTGTTTCCGCTCCTGCCCGGCGACGCCGGCGCCCAGACCCGCCGGTTCCGGGTGGCGGCCTGGCAACCACCGCCACGGACCGGACTGATCGGCGGCGACGTCGCCGGCCTGGTCTGCGACCGGGACCTGCCGCCGGGGGTACGCCCGGCCCGCCTGGCCCGACGGGGCGACCAGTGGGGGCAGGACGTGCTGCTGTTCGGCTTCCCGGGTAACCCGCCCCGGCAGGATCGGGGCGCCTGGACCGGCGGCAGCCTGCGCGGGGTCGTCGGTCAGGGCGCGCTCCAGGTCGACCATGCGACCGAGGCGGCGCTGCGGGCCCAGCCCGGCTACAGCGGCTCGCCCCTCATCGTCCGCGTCGACGGGCAGGACCGCGTGGTCGGCATGCTCTCCGTGGCCAGCGCCGACGACCGGGTCCGCGACGCGTACGCCCAGTCGGTATTCCACCTGTCCGGGGCGTGGCCCCGGGCACGACTCTTCTCCTCCCACCCGGACGCGGAACCGGGCGGGCACGCCGCGTTCGTCGCCGCCGTGCGGTCGATCGTGTCCCGGGCCCCGGCCGACGCCCGCCTCCGGTCGACGGCCACCGTCCAGCCGGGCGAACTCCAGACCATCCGCCACAAGTTCGGCATCCCGCCGGACGAGGAGATTCTCTATCTGCGCGGCAAGATGGGCATCTTCTTCAACTACGTGGCGTTGGTCCTCACCTCGTACGGCATCCGCCTGGTCCGGGACGCCGCCGGCCTCGGTCCGGTCCTGCTGCCGTACGCCGACCTGGTCGACACGACCCGTCGGGTCCGCACGGTCCCCAGCAAGAACGCGTATCGCCGCGTCCAGGGGTTCTACCTGGACTGCCAGGCTCGCGAGTTCAGCGTCTACACCCCGGACGCCGGCGGAGCGGAGTCCTGGGAACGGCTCGGAGAGGTCATCGACCAGATCCGCTCGATGATGACCGACGACCACTGACCTCCGTCATCGGAGCCAGCCGGCCGGGCAGGTCGAAGAGGGAATCCAGCCGACGCTCGGCCGGCACCGGGTGCCGGGCCGTCGCATCGATCAGGAAGGCGCGGATCCCGACGGCCTCCGGTCCGGCGTAGTCGGCCACGAAGGTGTCGCCGACGAAGACCGCGGCCGACGCGGGCACACCCAACGTGTCCAGCGCGGCCGCGTAGATCGCCGGGTGGGGTTTGCGCCAGCCGACCTCGACCGACGTGACCACCGCGTCCACCAGGTGCGCGACGCCCATCGCGGCGAGGTGGCCGGGGACCAGGTCCGCCCGGTGCGTGTTGGTGACGACCGCCAGCCGGCGGGTGGCGGCGAGGTCGGCGAGCAGGTCCGGCATCCCGGCCGGTACGCGCACCGCGCTGTTCCACTCCCGCAGGTACGTCACCACGAACGTCTCCACGTCGGCCGGAGCGGCCGGCTCGCCGAGCACCCGGGCCAGGAACTCGGTGCCGACCTCCGTCATGGAGAACTCGGAGTCGTCGGCGTCACTGCGCCGGTCGAACTCGGCGCACACGGCCGACCAGGCGGTGAGGAAGTCGGGCCGGCTCAGGTCGGCGCCCCAGCGCCGGAGCAGGGCGTGGGACTCCGGGTAGCCCTGGTCGGTGCGGCTGGGCGAGTAGTCGACGATGGTGCCAAAGAAGTCGAGCAGCAGGTGCGTCCCCATCGCCGCATCCTGCCCGCCGGCGTGGAGCGTTGTGTTAAGAGGGGCCCCCGGTACAACGCGAGACGTTAAGCGGGGGCCCTTCCTTACACCAGGCCGTTCACGATGTCGGCGACGGAGCGGCGGCGGCCGGTGTAGAACGGGATCTCCTCGCGCACGTGCCGGCGGGCGCCGGAGGCCCGCAGGTCGCGCATCAGGTCGACGATCCGGTGCAGCTCGTCGGCCTCGAAGGCGAGCATCCACTCGTAGTCCCCGAGCGCGAACGAGGCCACCGTGTTGGCGCGCACGTCCGGGTAGCCACGGGCCATCTGGCCGTGCTCCTTCAGCAGTTCCCGGCGCTCGGCGTCGGGCAGCAGGTACCACTCGTAGGAGCGGACGAACGGGTACACGCACAGGTACGGGCGGGCCTCCTCACCGGCGAGGAACGCCGGGATGTGGCTCTTGTTGAACTCGGCCGGCCGGTGCAGCGCCATCTGCGACCAGACCGGGGTGAGCGACCGGCCCAGGGTGGTGCGGCGGAAGCGCAGGTACGCGTCCTGCAGGGCGTCGCTGGACGCCGAGTGCCACCAGATCAGCACGTCCGCGTCGGCGCGCAGGCCGGAGACGTCGTACGTGCCCCGGACCACGACGTCCTTGCCGGCGAGTTCCTCGAAGAGGGCCTCGACCTCGCCGGTGACGTTCTCGCGCAGCGACGGGAGCGGGCTGCTGGCCCGGTACACCGACCACATGGTGTAGCGGATGCTGGCGTTGAGCTCCCGAAGCCGGGCCGCGTTGGTCTGCTCGGTCATGACCCCGATCCTCCCAGTGCAGTGATGATCTCTTCGGCCGCGGTGCCGCCGGAGCGGACGCAGACCGGGATGCCGACCCCGTCGTAGCCGGCGCCGGCCAGCGCCAGGGTCGGGTGGCTGGACCGCAGGGCGGCGCGCGCGGCGGCCACCCGGTCGGCGTGACCCGGGGCGTACTGCGGCAGGGACCCGCCCCACCGCTGCACGTGCCCCGCCACCGGCGCCGGCAGCGCGGTGCCGAGCACCGCCGACAGTTCGCGGTGCACGGTGGCGGCCAGGTCGGCGTCGGGGCGCTGGAGCTGCTCCTCCTCGCCGTACCGGCCGACGGATGCGCGGACCAGGGCCAGCCCGTCCGGCCGGCGCAGGTGCCCCCACTTGGTGGTGAAGAACGTGGACGCCTTGATCAGCAGCCCCTCCGTGGACGGCACCAGGAAGCCGGACAGCTCCGGCAGGGCCGGCTCCGGCAGCGCGAGGGTGACCAGCGCGACGCTCGCGTAGTCCAGCCCACCGATGCCCGCCGCCGTCTCGTCGGCGACGCCGGCCAGCAGGCGCGCCGCCGGCCGGGCCGGCACGGCGAGGACCACCGCGTCGACGTCGACGTGTTGCGGGTCGCGGGTCGGGCCGACGGTCAGTCGCCAGCCGTCGCCGGCCGGGGTCAGCTCGCGGACCGTCGCGTTCGTGCGGACCGTCGCACCGCTGGCCGTCGCGGCGGCGTCGACCAGGGTGCTCAGGCCGCCGGCCAGGGTGCCGAAGACCGGCGTGCCGGGGGCGCGGGGCGCCACCGCCTGGGCGGCGCGGACCGCACCGACGAGGGTGTGCTCGACGCGGGCGGCCCGGGCCAGCGCCGGCATCGTGGTGACCAGGGACAGGTCGTCGGCGCGGCCCGCGTACACGCCGCCGAGCATCGGGTCAACCAGCCGGTCGACCACCTCGTCGCCGAACCGCGCGCGGACCAGGGCGCCGACCGCGACGTCATCGTCCGGGCCGAGCAACGGGCCGCCACCGTCGGTGTCGGCGTCCACTGCCGGTCGCGCGACCGTGGTCACCCGTTCCAGATCCCCCGGTACGCCCACCAGGGTGCCGCCCGGGATCGGGCGCAGCCCTCCGTCGACCACCAGCGCGGCCTGCCCGACGGTGGGGTGCACGATGCGGTCGGCCAGACCGAGCCGGCGGACCAGGGCCACCGCGGCCGACTCGCCGCCGGCCGGGTCGCGCATGAGGAACGACTCGGCGCCGAACTCCACCGCCGAGCCGGCCAGCTCGCCGGTGCGCAGCTTGCCGCCGAGGGCGCCGGACTGCTCGTACACGGCGATCTCGGTGCCGGCGGGCGCGCGGTCGCGCAACCGGACCGCGGCGGCCAACCCGGCGATCCCGCCGCCGACCACCGCCACCCGCCACGGCGTCCGCACGGTGCTCAGCCCTGGTCGGAGGGGCGGGCGGACAGCTCGTGCACCAGGGCGACCACCCGGGTCAGCACGTCGGGGTCGGTCTCCGGGAGCACGCCGTGCCCCAGGTTGAACACGTGGCCCGGCGCCGCGCGACCCTGCTCCACGATCCGCCGCACCTCGGCCTCCACCGCCGGCCAGGGTGCGAGCAGCACGCACGGGTCGAGGTTGCCCTGCACCGCCCGGTCCGGGCCGATCCGGCGGGTCGCGACGTCCAGCGGCGTACGCCAGTCGACGCCGACCACGTCGACGCCGGCCTCGCCCATCGTGGCCAGCAACTCGCCCGTGCCCACCCCGAAGTGGATGCGGGGCACACCGGCGTCGGCGAGCCCGGACAGCACGGCGGCGGAGTGCGGCAGCACGAAGCGGCGGTAGTCGGCCTCGGAGAGCGCGCCGGCCCAGGAGTCGAAGAGCTGCACCGCGGACACCCCGGCGTCGATCTGCACCCGCAGGAACGCCAGCGTCACCTCGGCCAGCCGGCCGGCCAGGGCGTGCCACAGCTCCGGCTGCCCGTACATGAGGGCCTTGGTCTTCGCGTGCGTCCGCGACGGCCCGCCCTCGACGAGGTAGCTGGCCAGGGTGAACGGCGCCCCGGCGAAGCCGATCAGCGGGGTGTCGCCCAGCTCCGCGACGAGCAGCCGGACCGCCTCGTCCACGTACGAGACGTCCTCGCGGGTGATCGGGCGGATCTTCTCGACGTCGTCGAGGGTGCGCACCGGCTCGGCGACGACCGGCCCGGTGCCGGGCACGATGTCCAGGTCGACACCGGCGGCGGCGACCGGCACCACGATGTCGCTGAACAGGATCGCGGCGTCCACCCCGTGCCGGCGGACCGGCTGGAGGGTGATCTCGGTGACCAGGTCCGGGCGGCGGCAGGACTCCAGCATCGCGACGTTGGCCCGGATCTCCCGGTACTCCGGCAGCGAGCGACCCGCCTGGCGCATGAACCAGACCGGGGTGTGCGAGCGGGGCTGACGCCGGCACGCCCGGACGAAGGGAGAGTCGGCCGGTCCGCCGGGGCGGGGGTCGTCGTCTCGGGCGACGGTGCCCGTGGTGTCGGTGCTCATCGCGGCAATCGTGCCACGCGGCCCACCCGCGCCCACGCCCACCATCACCTTTTGTGACGTGAAAGGAAGGGCCCCCCGTTAACGCCTCCGGTAGAGGAAGGGCCCCCGGTTAACACCCCGGCGTGCACGTGCGGAGAGCCACCGTCCCGGGGCCGGGACTTCGGCGCGCCGTACGGGTCGGCGGGCGGCCGGCGGCTTACGCTTCCGGCATGGCCCCCCCGATCGCGCTCCCGGAGACCTTCGCCCGCGCGGTCGCCGGGCTGCGGTCCGCGGCGCCCCGGCCGGAGATCCTGCTGGAGGAGGTGGGCGCGCCGCAGCGGCTCGCCCCGTACGCCTTCGCGCTCTCCGCGACCGTGCTGCGCGACGGCGACGAGGTGGCCACCGGGCGGCTGATCCTGCTGCACGACCCGGCGGGCCACGAGGCGTGGCAGGGCACCCTGCGGCTGGTCACGTACGTGACGGCGGAGCTGGAGGTGGACCTGGCCGCCGACCCGCTCCTGCCCGGCGTGGGCTGGACGTGGCTGACCGACGCCCTCGACGCGCAGGACGCCGGGCACCGGGCGATCGGTGGCACGATCACCCAGACCATGTCGACGCGGTTCGGTGACCTGGCCGGGCCGCCGGCCGCCGGTGACGTCGAGATCCGGGCCTCCTGGACTCCGCTCGACGACGACCTGGCCCCGCACCTGAACGCCTGGTGCGCGCTGCTCGCCTCGACGGCCGGCCTGCCGCCGCCGGGGGTCACGGCGCTGCCCGAGCGGCGTCCCGCCGGCGCCGCCTGAGCGCCCCCGGAGGACACCCGGACGTCATCCGACCGACACGCGCCGGACCGGCTGCACACACGGATTCGACTCGCGCACTAGGGTTGTCAGGTGACCGACGAACCACCCCTGCGCCGTCGGGCCGCCGAAAGCCGTACGGGACACGCACCGCACCACCCGCCGTCGGCCCTGCCGGAGCCGGAGGACGCGGGGGACGCCCCGACCGCCGGCGGGCCCGTTCCGCTGACCGCCCCCCGCGACGGCACGCCCCAGCCGGTGGCCACGCCGAGCGAGCTCGACGAGGTCGTGGCCCGTTTCGCGGCGGGCAGCGGCCCGGTCGCCCTGGACGCCGAACGCGCCTCGGGGTACCGCTACAGCCAACGCGCCTACCTCGTGCAGCTGCGCCGTGCCGGCGCCGGCACCGTGCTGATCGACCCGCTGCCGTTGCCCGACCTGACCGCGCTGGACGAGGTGATCGGCCAGGCCGAGTGGGTGCTCCACGCGGCCAGCCAGGATCTGGCGTGCCTGGCGGAGCTGGGTCTGCGCCCGCGCCGGCTCTTCGACACCGAGCTGGCCGCCCGGCTGGCCGGCTTCGAACGGGTCGGGCTGGCCGCGCTGACCGAGCAGCTGCTCGGGTTCAGCCTGGAGAAGCACCATTCGGCCGCCGACTGGTCCAGCCGGCCGCTGCCCGAGTCGTGGCTGACGTACGCGGCGCTGGACGTGGAGATGCTCGTCGACCTGCGCGACGCCCTCGACGCCGAGTTGGCCCGGCAGGGCAAGTCGGAGTGGGCCGCGGAGGAGTTCGCCGCCCTGGTCCGCAACGGCGCCCGGCCGCCCCGGGTACGCGCCGAGCCGTGGCGCCGCACGTCCGGCATCCACCGGGTCCGCGGGGCGCGGGCGCAGGCCCGGGTCCGTTCCCTGTGGTACGCCCGGGACCAGATCGCCGCCCGCCGGGACGCCGCACCGGGCCGGGTGCTGCCGGACTCGGCGATCGTCGCCGCCGCCGAACTGGACCCGAAGGACGAGAAGACCCTGCTCACGCTCCCCGGCTTCGGTGGCCGGTCGGTCCGCCGGCTGGCCCGCACCTGGCTGGCCGCGCTGGACGACGCCCGGCAGTTGCCGGACGACGCGCTGCCGGTCGCGCCGGCGGTGGAGGGTCCCCCACCGCCGCACCGCTGGGCCGAGCGGGATCCGGTGGCGGCGGCCCGGCTGGCCCGGTGCCGGGAGGTGGTGGTCCGCATCGCGGGTTCCCACGACCTGCCGGCGGAGAACCTGATCACCCCGGACTCGATCCGCCGGTTGGCCTGGGTGCCGCCGGAGGAGGTGACCGAGGAGACGGTGGCGGAGACCCTGCGGGGCTTCGGTGCCCGCGAGTGGCAGATCGGCCTGCTGAAGGCCGACCTGACCGGCGCCCTCCACGACCCTCACCCCGCCACCACCCCGACCCACCCGGGTTGATCATGAAGTTGTCGTCCCCGCCCGGCGCGTCGCGACAACAACCTCATGATCGACACGAAGGGGGGCCGTGCGGCGGCGAGAATGTGTCCCGTGCCACACGGGGCCTGCTGACGCGAGTAGTTACCCGCGAGTAGCATCCGGGGGAACACGCCCGTGCAGGCGACCTCATCCGTGCCGTGGTGCCGCCTGTCGGCGCGGTGGCCGGATGATGGTCGAAGAGGAGGCTCAAGTGCCCCGTGAAGTCCGGGATGTCGTCTTCGTCGACGGCGTCCGCACCCCGTTCGGCAAGGCGGGTGGGATGTACTCCAACACCCGCGCCGACGACCTGGTGATCCGCTGCATCCGTGAACTGCTGCGCCGTAACCCGCAGCTGCCGCCGGAGCGGGTCGAGGAGGTGGCCATCGCCGCCACCACCCAGATCGGCGACCAGGGTCTGACCATCGGTCGGACCGCCGCGCTGCTGGCCGGCCTCCCCAAGACCGTTCCCGGCTTCGCCATCGACCGGATGTGCGCCGGCGCGATGACCGCGGTGACCACGGTCGCCGGCGGCATCGCCATGGGCGCGTACGACATCGCCATCGCCGCCGGCGTCGAGCACATGGGCCGCCACCCGATGGGCGAGGGCGTCGACCCCAACCCGCGGATCATCGCGGAGAAGCTGGTCGACCCGTCCGCGCTGGTCATGGGCGCGACCGCGGAGAACCTGCACGACCGGGTCCCGCACATCACCAAGGAGCGCACCGACGCGTTCGCGCTCGCCTCGCAGCAGAAGACCGCGAAGGCGTACGCCAACGGCAAGCTCCAGGGCGACCTGGTGCCGGTCGCGATCCGCGACGAGGAGAACGGCTGGGGCCTGGCCACCACCGACGAGGCCCCCCGGGAGACCTCGCTGGAGAAGCTGGCCACCCTCAAGACCCCGTTCCGCCCGCACGGCAAGGTCACCGCGGGCAACGCGGCCGGCCTGAACGACGGCGCCACCGCCAGCCTGCTGGCGGACGAGGCCACCGCCCGCGAGCTGGGCCTGCCGGTCGCCATGCGGCTGGTGTCGTACGGCTTCGTCGGCGTGGAGCCCGAGGTCATGGGCGTCGGCCCGATCCCGTCGACGGAGAAGGCGCTGCGCATCGCGGGCCTGACCATCGACGACATCGGCCTGTTCGAGCTGAACGAGGCGTTCGCCGTGCAGGTGCTCGCCTTCCTCGACCACTTCGGCATCGCCGACGACGACCCCCGGGTCAACCCGTGGGGCGGTGCGATCGCCATCGGTCACCCGCTCGCCTCCTCGGGCGTACGGCTGATGACCCAGCTCGCCCGGCAGTTCGCCGAGCACCCCGAGGTCCGCTACGGCCTCACCGCCATGTGCATCGGCATCGGCATGGGCGGCACCGTGATCTGGGAGAACCCGCACTGGGAGGGTGGAGACAAGTGAGCCTCGCCGCACCGAACGAGGTCGTGACCCGGGCGCTGCTGCGCCAGGTACGCGTACCGGGCCTGGACCGCCCGGCCGCTCTGATCACCCTGGACAACGGCTTCGACCACACCAAGCCGAACACCTTCGGTCCGGGCGGCCTGACCAGCCTGGACGAGGCGATCACCGCTGCCCTGGCGGCGGACCCGGCGTTCATCGCGGTGACCGGCAAGCCGTACATCTTCTGTGTCGGCGCGGACATCGTCGGCCTGCCGGCCCTCGCGGACCGCGAGCAGGCGCTGGAGATCGGCCGGCTCGGTCACCGGGTCTTCGCCCGGCTCAAGGACAGCACGGTCCCCACGTTCGCCTTCGTCAACGGCGCGGCGATGGGCGGCGGCCTGGAGCTGGCCCTGCACTGCCACTACCGGACGCTGTCCGGCGGCGCGGCGGCGCTGGCGCTGCCCGAGGTCTCGCTCGGGCTGGTCCCCGGCTGGGGTGGCACGCAGCTGCTGCCGAACCTGATCGGCATCCCCGCCGCGACCCAGGTGATCATCCAGAACCCGCTGATGCAGAACAAGATGCTCAAGCCGAAGCAGGCGGCGGAGATGGGCATCGCGGACGTCCTGCTGGAGCCGGCCGACTTCCTGGAGCGGTCCCTGGAGTGGGCCGCCGGTGTCGTGCAGGGCGAGGTCACGGTGACCCGGCCCGAGGTCGACAAGGACATGTGGGCGGGCGTGCTCTACTTCGCCCGGCAGACCCTGGACCAGCGGCTGCACGGTGCGGTCCCGGCCGCGTACAAGGCGCTGGACCTGCTGGAGACGGCGAAGGACGCGGACTTCGCGACGGGCACCGCGGCGGAGGACGAGGCCCTCGCGGACCTGGTCTTCTCCGAGGAGCTGCGCAGCGGCCTGTACGCGTTCGACCTGGTGCAGCGGCGGGCCAAGCGGCCGGCCGGCGCGCCGGACAAGGGCCTCGCCCGACCGGTGACCAAGGTCGGCATCGTCGGCGCCGGCCTGATGGCCAGCCAGCTCGCCCTGCTGTTCGCGCGCCGCCTCCAGGTGCCGGTCGTCATGACCGACCTGGACCAGGCCCGGGTGGACAAGGGTGTCGGCTACGTGCACTCGCAGATCGAGAAGGCCGTCAGCAAGGGCCGGATGGACAAGGGCACCGCGGCCAAGCTGTACGGCCTGGTCAGCGGCTCGGTCGACAAGGGCGTCTTCGCCGACGCCGACTTCGTCATCGAGGCCGTGTTCGAGGACCTGACCGTCAAGAAGCAGGTCTGGGCCGAGCTGGAGAAGATCGTCAAGCCGGAGACCGTGTTGGCGACGAACACCTCGTCGCTCTCGATCACCGCGATGGCCGAGGACCTGGAGCACCCGGAGCGGGTCGTCGGGTTCCACTTCTTCAACCCGGTGGCGGTGCTGCCGCTGCTGGAGATCGTGCGCGGCGAGCGGACCGACGACGCCACCCTCGCGACGGCGTTCGCCGTGAGCAGGCAGCTGAAGAAGTCCAGCGTGCTGGTGAAGGACGCCCCCGCGTTCGTCGTCAACCGGTTGCTCACCCGCTTCCTCGGCACGGTCTTCGCCGCCGTCGACGCCGGCACCCCGCTGGAGGTGGCGAACCGCGCGCTGGACCCGCTGGGCCTGCCGATGCGTCCGCTCGCCCTGCTCCAGCTGGTCGGACCGGCCGTCGCGTACCACGTGGGCGGCACCCTGCACGCCGCCTTCCCGGACCGGTTCGGCGTCAGCGAGAACCTCAAGCGGATCGCCGACTCCGGCCAGCCCATCGTGGCCGACGACGAGATCAACGCCGAGGTGGCGAAGCTGCTCGTGGTCGGCGACCAGCCGCTCACGGAGGAGCAGGTGCGCCAGAACGCGCTCGACGCGCTGGCCCAGGAGATCCGCCTGATGCTCGACGAGGGCGTCGTCGCCGAGGCGCAGGACATCGACCTGTGCATGATCCTCGGTGCCGGCTGGCCGTTCCACCTGGGCGGCGTCACGCCGTACCTGGACCGGACCGGCACCAGCGAGCAGGTCACCGGCCAGCGGTTCCTGCCGCGCGGTGTCGCCAGCCTGCGCGGCTGACCCACCCCGTTCCGCCGCGTTCGCGGTGGTCGCCTACCGTCCCGGGTGACGGTGGCGGCCACCGCGTTCGTCTGTCTCCGGGGAAATACGGGGCAGCGAAACAGGCGGCCGGCTCGCTAGGATCGCCCGTTCGCACACGCCTGGAGCTGATGTCATGTCCTCACCGCCGGTCGACCCCTGGTCGGGGCAACCGGACCAGGGCCAACGCCCCGGTCACCCGCCGTACGGCGGCCCCTCCGGCCCGCCCGCACGCCCGTTCGACCCCGGCGCCCGGCCGCCGGCCGCCCCCTGGCCGGGCGCGCCCCGCCCGGGTGGCCAGCCCGCCCCGACGACGCCCTGGCCGGCCGCGGGGCAGCCGGGCAACCAGCCCACCTCGCCCGGCGCCTGGCCCGGTGCGACCCCGCCGGCCCCGCCGCAGCCGTGGGGCACGCCGGCCCGCCCCGAGGACCAGCCCACCGAGATCCAGCCGCGCATCTCGTCCGGCCGCACGCCCCCGGGCGCCTTCGGCCCGCCGCCGCAGTCCGGCGCGTACCCGGGCGGTCAGCCGTACGCCGGCCAGCCCGGCGCCCACCCCGCCCCTCAGCCGTTCGGTGAACCGTCGTACGACGGCGCCCCGCCGGCGAAGCGGTCCCGGCTCCCCCTGGTCCTGTCGCTGGCCCTGGCCGGGATCCTGGTGCTCTGTCTGGGCGGCGGCGGTCTGGCCTACGTCGCGCTCTCCGGCGACGACGAGCCGGCCCCGGTCGCCTCGTCCGGCGCGACCCCCGGCGCGGCTCCGAGCACCGGCCCGGACGACGCGGGCTCCGCTCCGGCGGAGACCCCGTCCGACGAGGCGAGCGCGGACCCCCGGATCCGGCTGGTCACCCCGAAGAGCCTGGGCGGCCGTCCGAAGAGCACCGACCCCGAGCTGAAGGCCCTGGCGGACCAGATGGTCCGCGACATGAAGTCGACCGTGAGCCGCGAGAGCGGGGCCGTCGGCGCCTTCTACGGCAGCCCGGAGAAGCAGAACATCGTCATGGTGGTCGGCGCGTCCGGCTTCGTCCTCGACCCCGAGAAGGAGTTGAACGACGCGGTCAAGGGGGTCACCACCGACCTGTCGGTCCGGAAGATGGCCACGGTCAGCCCGGGGCCGCTCGGCGGCCTGGCGAAGTGCGGTGACGGCGAGTCCTCCGACGTGCCGCTCGGTGTCTGCGTCTGGGCCGACCAGGGCAGCGTCGGGATGATCGTGATGTTCTTCTCCTCCGGCTCCAAGGCGAAGTCCGAGTTCGTCTCCATCCGGGGCCAGATCGAGAAGCGTTCCTGACACCGTCGCCGGCGGGTCCACGACGGACACCGCCGGCCGCACCCGTTCGCACCCCTGACCTGGAGCTGACCTGACATGACGCAGCCGCCCTACCCCTCCCAGCCGGGAAGCGGAGCGCCCTACGGCGCGTACCCGCCTCGGCAGCCGGACAGCGCCCCGCCGTCCCAGTACGGCGGGCGGCCACCCGCGCCCCAGTACGGCGGCTACCCGTCGGGCCCGCAGCAGCAGGGCGGCTACCCGTCCGGGCCACAGCAGCAGGGCGGCTACCCCTCCGGACCGCAGCAGCAGGGCGGCTACCCCTCCGGACCGCAGCAGCAGGGCGGCTACCCCTCCGGACCGCAGCAGCAGGGCGGCTACCCCTCCGGGCCACAGCAGCAGGGCGGGTACCCCTCCGGACCGCAGCAGCAGGGCGGCTACCCGTCCGGGCCGCAGTACGGCGGCTACCCGCCGGCGGGGTACCAGCAGCCGGCCGGCTATCCGCCGTCGTCATCGGGTGGTTATTCGTCCGCACCGGAGCCCGGCGGCTACCCCTCCGCACCGGAGCCCGGCGGCTACCCTTCCGCCCCGGACAGAGGGGGCTACCCGTCGGGCCCGCAGGCCGGCGGGCCCGGCCAGCCGTACGGCACCCCCGCGTTCACGCCCGCCCCGAAGAAGCGGTCCACCGGCAAGGTCCTGCTGATCGCGCTGCTGGCGGTGCTGGTGCTCTGCGGAGGCGGCGCGGCGGTGGCGGTGGCGCTCGTCGGCGGCGAGGTCAAGGACGCCGTCGACACGGCCACCAAGACCCGGGTGGTCGCGCCGGAGACCCTGGCTGGCCGGCCGAAGGTCACCGACCCGAACCTGCTGGACATCGCGAGGCAGCTCGAGACCACGCTGAACAAGTCGCTTCCAGGGGCGACCAGCACCGTGGGCGCGTTCTACGGGACCCCGGCCAAGAAGGACCTGGTGATGGTCGCGGCGGCCTCGGGGCCGAACGCGGACCCGGGGAAGACGCTGAACGACACGATCGCCGGCGCGAAGCAGAGCGCCGTCGAGGTCGGCCCGATGACCGACGTCGAGGCGGGTCCGCTCGGCGGTGAGGCCAAGTGCGGTGACGCGAAGGCGGCCGAGGTCAACATCGGCCTCTGCATCTGGAGTGACCGAGGCAGCGTCGGCATGATCATGATCTACTTCAAGTCCGGCGCGCAGGTGGCGGACGAGTTGGTGGCCATGCGCGGGCAGATCGAGCAGCAGGGCTGATCGGACCGACCGCCCGGAACGGGCCCCGTCCATCTGGACGGGGCCCGTCGCGTCAGGCGGTCTGCGCCGCCCGCTCGGCGGCGCTGCGTACGACGCAGAACTCGTTGCCCTCCGGGTCGCGGAGCACCACGAAGCCCTGGCCCTGCGGCCCGATGTGGTCGGCCACGTGGACGGCGCCGATCTCCAGGAGGCGGCGTACCTCCTCGTCGCGCGTCCGGTCGGTCGGTTGCAGGTCCAGGTGGACGCGGTTCTTCACCTGCTTGCCCTCCGGCACGGCCAGGAAGAGCACCTCCGGGCCACCGGGAGGCAGCAGCATGGCCTCCGGGTCCCCGGGGAAGTCGTCCGGCTGACGGGGGCACTCGAAGACCTGGGCCCAGAAACCGGCCAGGGCGTACGTGTCATGGCAGTCGATGCTGATGTTGTGGATGCGTGCGCTCACGCTGACTCCTTCGTCGTGGACACCCGCTCCGCCGCGCTGCGCAGGACGCAGAACTCGTTGCCCTCCGGGTCGGCGAGCACCACCCATCCGGTGCCGTCGGCGCGCCGATGATCGCTCACCACCGTGGCGCCGAGGTCGAGCACCCGCTGGACCTCCTCGTCGCGGGTCCGGCCGGCGGGCTCCAGGCAGATGTGCACCCGGTTCTTGACCGCCTTGGTCTCCGCGACCTGCTGGAAGAACACGTTCGGCGCGTCCGGGTGGGTCGTGACGAGGACGGCCTCCGGGTCACCCGGGAGGTCGTCGGCGTGGCGTTCCCGGCCGAGCACCGCCGACCAGAAGCCGGACAGGGCGTAGGTGTCGTGACAGTCGAAACTGACGTTGTGGATCCGTGGATACACGGGGTCTCCTCCTGAGGAGATCAGGGCACCCCGCGTGCGTGAGGTCAGCCTGCGAGGCGGGGTGCGGACAGCATGACGGTGAACATCGACGCACCCCCCTCCTTGATCGGGCTGACGCGATGATCCTCACACCGTCGGGGCGCCCGCCGCAACCCCGTCGCGCGGTCAGCGGGCCGGATCCGGACCCGGCCTGGCGTCGGCGGCCGGCAGCGTCACGGTGACCTCCAGGCCGCCGCCGGGCTGGGCGACGGCGCTGACCGTGCCGCCGTGGGCGTCGCAGACCGCACGCACGATGGAGAGCCCCAGGCCGGAACCCCGGGCACCGGTACGCTCCCGGCCACCGCGCCGGAACGGCTCGAACAGCCCCGGCACGTCGGCCTGGTCCACCTCGAACCCGGTGTTGCCCACCACCAGCCAGGACCGCTGCCCGTCGGAGCCGGTCCGCACCCACAGCCGACCATGCAGGTGGTTGTAGCGGACGGCGTTCTCGACGAGGTTGCCGGCGAGCCGGTCCAGCAGCCCCGGGTCGCCGACGACCGGCGCGCACTCCAGCGAGGTCTGCACGTGCAGCCCGATCCGCTCCACCTCCCGGCGCACGGCGGACAGGGCGTTCGCGGTGCCCTCGGCGAGGTCGAACTCAATGCGCCGGCCCAGCCGACGGCCCGCCTGGGCCTCGCTGCGGGCGAGGATCAGCAGGGCGTCCACGAGGCCGTTGGCGCGTTCGGAGGCGTCCCGGACGACGGTGGCCATCCGCCGGTACTCACCGGTGTCCGCGTCGTCGTCGCTCAGCGTCACGTCGATCTCGGTACGCATCACCGCAAGCGGGGTACGCAGCTCGTGCGACGCGTTGGCGACGAACCGCCTCTGCGCCTCGAAGGCCTCCCCCAGCCGGTCCAGCATGTCGTCGAACGTCTTGGCCAGCTCGGCCACCTCGTCGTCGGCCCCGGAGTAGCCGATCCGCTGGTCCAGCGTGGTCTCCCCGAGCCGCCGGGCGGTCGCCGTCACCTGGTGCAGGGGGCGCAGGGCCCGGCCCACCACGGCGTACGCTCCGGCCACCCCGACGATCCCGACGGCGAGCAGGGCGGCGAGGCCCTTGGCCAGCAGTTCCCGGCCGGCGGCGTCGACGAGTTGCCGCTGCCACTGCGCGGCGTCCAGGGACCGCCCGTCGGCGAGCACCACGGTGGTGCCCGGCAGCAGTTCGTCGGTGGGCCGCAGCGCGTCCCGGACCAGCAGCCAGGCCAGCAGCACCAGGATCGCGCCGGCACCGACCAGCAGGACGCCGTTGAGCAGGGTCAGCCGCAGCCGCAGAGTGGGCCGTAACCGGGAACGCCGGGCCACCGGTTCGACCTCGGCCCGCGCGTTCACGACGGCGTCCCGGCCGTGCGGTAGCCCGCACCGACGACGGTCTCGATCAGCGGCGGTTCGCCGAGCTTGCGGCGCAGGGTCATCACGGTGACCCGGACGATGGTGGTGAACGGGTCGGTGTTGGCGTCCCAGACCCGTTCCAGCAGTTCCTCGCTGGAGACCACCGCGCCCCGCGCCTTGAGCAGCTCGCACAGCACGCCGAACTCCTTGTTGGTCAGGTCGACCGGCTCGCCCCGGCGGGTCGCCACCCGTCGGGCGGGGTCGACCACGAGGTCGGCCAGCTCCAGCACCGGCGGGGCGGGCGGGGTGGCGCGCCGGCCGAGCGCCTGCACCCGGGCCACCAGCTCGTCGAAGGCGAAGGGCTTCGCCAGGTAGTCGTCGGCGCCGAGCTGCAACCCCTCCACCCGGTCGGCGACCGTGCCGCTGGCGGTCAGCATCAGCACCCGGGTGAGCGCGCCGGAGGCGGCCAGGTCCGCGCAGATCTGGTCGCCGTGCACGCCGGGCAGGTCGCGGTCCAGCACGACCACGTCGTACCGCGTGACGAAGGCGGCCTCGTGGCCCGCGTCGCCGTCGTAGGCGACGTCGACCGCCATCCCCCGCTTGCGCAGCCCCCGCGCGATCGCGTCGGCGAGGTTGCGCTCGTCCTCGACCACCAGCACCCGCATCCCGGCCTCCTCCGCCCCTGACCTCCCGACAACCTAGTGCGAGGCGGCAACCGGCCGTCCCCCGCCGTCCCGGCCACCGTTGCACAGAACCTTCGGCGTACGCGATGCTGCCGGCAGTCGTCACCGGCAGGAACGGACGGTCCATGATCAGCACGACGCCCACGACCGGGCGCGACATCACCTACCGGGGTTTCCGGTTCCCCGACAGCCTCGACTCCGGCGTCGCCGAGGGGCTGGAACCGAGCGGGCGGAGCCTGGTGCTCGCCGAGCCGGCCGGCCTCGTGGACCGCACCGGCCCCGACGGCCGGTTGCGCCGCCACGTCGCAGGCCGCTGGACGTCCGCGCCGGTGGAGGCGGGTTTCGCCGTACGCGAGGTGGTGCCCTCGTGGACCGCGGACACCCCCGGCGACAGCTGGCTGCGGGTCGAGGCCCGCGGGTGGGGCGACGACGGGGCCGCCACCGGGTGGTACGTGCTCGCCGACTGGGCCGCCGCCGACCACGCCGTACGCCGCACCTCGGTGCCCGGGCAGCGCGACGGGGTCGCCCGGGTGGACACCGACACGCTCGTGCTGGCCGGCGCGGCGGTCACCGGCTGGCAGCTGCGGGTGACGCTGCTGCGCCCGGAGGACGCCACCGACGGCCCGCTGCTGCACACCGTCGGTGCCGTCGCCTCCGGCACTCATCCCGGCCCCACCGGTCCGACACCGGGTCCGGCCGGTGCTCCGGTCGCCTGGGGCACCGTGCTGGACGTGCCGCGCTACTCGCAGCGGCTGCACGCCGGGGTGCAGGGCTGGGGTGGCGGGGGCGACTCCTGGTGCAGCCCCACCTGCATCTCGATGGTGCTGGCCTACTGGGGCGCCGTCCCGCCCGGGGACCGGTACGCCTGGGTGGACCCGCCCGGTCCCCGCCCGGTGGTGGTGCACGCCGCGCGGCACTGCTTCGACCACGCGTACGGCGGCGCGGGCAACTGGCCGTTCAACACCGCGTACGCCGGCCTGCACGGGGTGGACGCCTTCGTCACGCGGTTGCGCTCGCTCGCCGAGGCGGAGGCGTTCGTCGCGGCCGGCATCCCGTTGGTCGTCTCGGCGGCGTTCCGCGCCGGGCAGGTGCCGGGGCTGGACTACGACACGGCCGGGCACCTGATGGTGCTGGTCGGGTTCACGTCGACCGGCGACCCGGTGCTCAACGACCCGTACGCCCCGGACGACGACGGTGTCCGCCGTACCGTGCCCCGGGGGCCGTTCGAGGCGGCCTGGCAGGCCGGCAGCGGCGGGGTGGCGTACGTGCTCCGCCCGCCCGGGTTTCCCCTGCCCCCGCCGCCGGCCCAGCCGAACTGGTAGCGCGTCGCGTCAGCGGGGCAGTCGCCACAGGCCGACCGTGCCGTCGATCCGGCGGCACACCAGCCGGTCGCGGGCCACCTGGCACTCACCGGCCGCCTCGCGCAGCACGTCGAGGGGGCGCGCCCGGTGCGTCGTCGTGTCCAGCTCCGCGACGAGGAGGCCGCCACCGGGGTACAGCCGGGTCCCCACGAGCCGGCCGCCCGGGCCGTCGGGTCCGGTGATCTCCCACTGTCCCCAGCTGCCGAGGACCCGCCCGGTGGCGGGGTCGAGCAGGACGTACTCCGCGCTCGGACCAGCGGGCCGGTCGAGATCGGTGACCAGCACCCCGCCGAGCTGCCAGAAGCCGTCCCACCGGTCCTCCGTCCACCTCGGAGTGCCGGTCGTCGGGTCGAGCGCCCGCAGCCGCCCCCCTTCGGACTGGACGCAGACCAGCGGGCCGCACGGCGTCGCGTACCGGGCGTCGCCGATCGGCACCCGCCAGCGCCGGTCCAGCCGGTCCAGGCCGTAGGCGGTCACCGTCGGCGGGGTGCCGCCCACGGTGACCAGGAGGTCCCCGACCACCTGAGTGGACCCGTACGGCTGGTCCTCGGGCGACCAGAGGTCGGCGGCGGCCAGCACCGCGCCGGAAGCGGCGTCGCGCACCTCGACCCGTCCCCCGGGGTCGCTGAACACCACCCGGTCCACGTCCTCGTCCGTCGACCGGAAGGAGACCTCCCCGGCCGGTGTGGCGACCCGCCAGCGCAGGGTTCCGCAGCAGGGGTCGACCACCTGCACCGTCCCCCGGTCGGCGCCGCTGCCGAACGTCTGCACCAGCAGACCGTCGCCCGCCCGGGCCACCGCACCGGCGGGGATCCGCCACCGCAACGCGCCCGTCGCCGGGTCGAGGGCCATCGTGCTGGTGCCTGGCCCGTCGGTCTCCTGGCCGGTCAACACCACCGCGTCCGATCCCATCGGGACGGACCAGAGCCGGCCGGCGTCGATCGGCAGCGGCACCCGCCACAGCGGCTCGCCACCGTCCAGCCGGTACGCGGTCACGGTTCGCGCCGTCGGCCGTTCGCCGATCGGGTCGACGACGAGGAGCAGGTCGCCGGCCACGAGCAGGCCGGCGCCGGGTGGGGCCGGTACGGCGGCGGCGACGCGCTCGGCCGGCAGTGTCGCGGCGGTGAGTGTGGCCAGGGCGAACGCCAGGACCGCGAGACACGGCAGCAGCCGGCCGGGCGGGCGGCGGGGAGGACGGCGGGACGGCTCGGGTGGCGGAACGTCGCGCACCTCACCGAGGTCGATCAGCGTCATGCGGCACCACCTTCCTCAGTCGGGCAGCTGCCACACGCCGAACCCACCGCCACGCCGCCGGCACGCCACGGTGGCGTCCACGATCTGGCAGTCACCCGCCGCCTCGCGCAGCGGTTCCCGGCGGATCACGGCCGTCCGCGGGTCCAGTGCGGCCACCAGCACCCCGCCGTCCGGCAACGGCCGCGTAACGGCCAGCGACCCGTCGTCGTGCCAGTTCGCCGTCACCCAGTGCCCGAGGTCGGCGACCTCCCGACCGGAGGTCACGTCGAGTACCAGGGCCTGGAGGGTTCCGGAGGCATGCGGCGGCCCGAGGGCGAGCGCCTGCCGTCCGCGGGTCGGCACGATCCCGGATACGTCCTGCGCCTCCCAGCGCACGTCGCCCGTGGTCGGGTCGAGCGCCCGCACCCCTCCGGTATGCCCCATCGCACAGATCAGGTCCCCGCACGGGACGACACCGTCGGTGAACGACAGCGGTGCCCGCCACCGCGGGCCGAGGTCGTCCAAGCCGTACGCGACGACGACGCCGGTCCCGGCCCCCACCAGCAGGTCACCGACCACCTGGTACCGAAGCTCGCCGAGGGACGCCCCCCGGGGCAGGTCGGCGGAGGCGACGACCGCGCCGCTGCGCGGATCGAGCACCTCGATCGGCCCCTTCTCCCGGACCAGCACGACCGCCTCGATCACCCCGTCGCGCCAGTGGACCTCGAACCCCTCCAGCGGCGACGCCGACCGTGACCACCGCACCGCTCCCGACGACAGGTCGACGCGTCTCAGGACCGACCCGCCCTCCCCGCCGAGGACCTGGACCAGCGCCTGACCGGTGGCGTCATGGAACACGAACCCCGGCTGTCGCCACCGGACCCGCCCGGTCGCGCCGTCCAGGGCGACCGTCTCGATCCCGCTGCCGCCCCCGGCCTCGAGACCGACCAGGACCATGCCGCCCGGGGCGCTCTGCACCCGCCACACCGGGCCGGGAGACGGCATCCGCATGCGCCATCGCGGTTCCGGCCGCTGCGGGCGGCCGGTGGCCCGGTCCGGTAGCGGGTAGGCGATCAGCTCGCCGCCACCCGCCGGTGGCTCGGCGACGAAGAGTGTGTCCTCGCTCAGGAACGCCTGCGCGCCGGCGGTGCCGGGCACGACGGCGTGGACCCGACCGGGTGGCGGCGCGGCGGCGGCGAGCACGGCCAACAGCAGGACGAGCACCAGCCCGACACGCACCGGCCGGCCCACCCCGTGGGGCCGCCGCGACGGCGCCGACGGCTCCACCTCGTCCCGGAGGTCACCGAGGTCGATCAGGGTCATGCGTCCTCCGGCCGGGAGCGACATGGATCACTGCCCGGCAAATCCCACTTATTCCCGCCTGTACGATGACGCGTCGTGGCCGTGCCGGTGATACACCCCTCGCTGACAACCGACTCCGAGCCCGTCGAGGCGCAGCCGACGCGACGGCCCCGTCGACGGCCCGCCCGTGCCGACGTCCTGGCCATCGGAGCGTACGTGCTTCTGGGCGTCCTCGTGTGCCTGCACTACTGGGGGGACGTGCAGAACCGGGTGTCGTCGCACCTGCCCACCGACCACAGCTGGTTCGAATGGCTGTTCGCGCACGGCGCGTACTCGGTGTCGCACCTGGAGAACCCGCTCTTCACCGCCCGTCAGAACGCCCCGGACGGGGTGAACATGATGGCGAACACCTCGCTGCTCGGCGTGACGCTGCCGCTGGCACCGCTGACCCTCCTGCTCGGCCCGCAGGTGATGTACGCGCTCTACCTGGGCGGCGCCCTCGGGGCCACGGCCGGCACCTCGTACTGGGTGCTGTCCCGGCACCTGGTCCGGTCCCGGGCGGCGGCGTTCGTCGGCGGCGCGTTCCTCGGGTTCGCGCCCGGCATCGTGCACCACGCCAACGGCCAGCCCAACTTCGTGTCCAACTTCCTGCTCCCGCTGATCGTGCTGCGGGTGTTCCGGTTGGGCGAGCCGGGACGCTGGCGGCGCAACGGCGTCGTGCTCGGCCTGCTGGTGGCGTACCAGATCTTCATCAACGAGGAGATGCTGCTGCTGACCGCGCTGGCCTGCCTGGTCGCCGTGGTCGCGTACGCCGTGCTCCGCCCGCGTGCGGCGTGGCGGCAGGCCGGCGCCTACGCCGCGGCGCTCGGTCTCGGCGGCGGCCTGGCGCTGCTGCTCACCGCCTACCCCATCTGGTTCCAGTTCAACGGCCCGCAGTCCTACCGGGGCCTGCAGGGCGGCGTGTTCCACAACTGGGGCGAGGACCTGGTGGCGTTCGTGACCTTCCCCCGGGACACCATCGCCGGCGACGAGGCGGTGGAGAAGACCATCGGCCTGACCGAGCAGAACACCTGGTTCGGGTGGCCGCTGGTCGTGGTGTCGATCGTCGCCCTGGTGCTGCTGGTCCGCCGCTCCCTCGTCGCCCGGATCCTCGCCGTGCTGACCGTGGTCTTCACCGTCGCCTCGCTCGGCCCGGTGATCCGCCTGAACGGGGTGGAGACGGAGACCGCCGGCCCGTGGTCGTACATCCCGGACGACCTGCCGCTGGTCGAGATGATGATGCCGACCCGACTGGCCCTGGTGGTGGCGGCCGCCGTCGGCGTGCTGCTCGCCCTGGCGTGGGACGCGGTCGCGGGCGACGGCCGCCCGCCGGTGCCGGCGCCGCGCCGCCCCGGGGACGACGGCCCGGCCCGGGCGAGACGTCCCGACCGCCGGTGGCTCCGCCCGGTCGGGTACGCGGCCATCGCGCTCGCCGTGTTGCCACTGCTTCCGCGCCCGCTGCCGGCGCAGCCCGTCGACCCGCCGCCGCGCTTCATCACCTCGGGCGGCTGGCGCCCGTACGTCCCCGAGGGCCGGACGCTGGTGCCGGTGCCGATCCCCAGTAACGTGCACGGCCTGCCCACGCTGCGCTGGAGCGCGCTGACCCGACAGGAGTTCCCGGTCCCGGGCGGCTACTTCATCGGCCCGAACGAGTTGGGCGAGGGCGTGTTCGGCGCGCCCAACCGGCCGACCAGCACCCTGATCTACTCCACGATGGACCGGAACGCCACGCCGATGGCGATCACCGACTCCAACCGCCGCCAGGCCGTCGAGGACCTGCGGTTCTGGAAGGCGTCCGTGGTGGTCCTCGGCGCCCACCCGCGCGAGGTGGTGCTGCGCGAGCTGATGACCGCCCTGCTCGGCTCCCCGCCCCAGCGCGTCGACGACGTCTGGCTCTGGGACGTACGCCCCCTGGTCGGCTGAGGTGGTCAGTCCACCAGCGGGCGGACGTCCCACACCCACGCGCCGTCGACCGGTCGGCCCGGCCCGAGGAGCGCGTCGACCGTACGCCGGACCGGATCGCCGAGGTGCAGTCCACCCTGGACGACGACTGCGGCGCGCCAGTGCCGCAGGTCCTCGACGGCGGCCCGGCGGTCGGTGTCGGTGACGACCGGCACCTCACCGGTCTCCGCCACCCGGCGCAGCAGCACGGCGGTGGGCCGGTCGGGTGCACCCCACCGGGCGGTCGGATCGTCCGGGGCGCTCGGCCCGATGAAGTAGCCGCCGGGGGCGCGGAACGCCAGCCCGGTCCGCGCCGACCAGAACATCGCCGGGCTCTCCCCCGCCCCGGTCACCGGTGGGACCGCGACGACCGTCCGGCCCGGCGGGACGTACTCCCGCCAGCGGCCGTCGGCGACGGGCGCCGGCACCGGCCACACCGGCACGGTCCGGATCGGCGTGGGCGTCAGCGGGAGCAGCGCGGCCGCGACCGCCCCACCCCACAGCAACCGCACCGGTACGCCGGAGCGCGCGCCGGCGGTGGTGGTGGTGTCGGCGGTGGTGGCCGACCGGACCCGATCCAGCGACAGCGCCACCAGGATGCCCAGCACCGGAATGCACACCAGCGCCAGTCGTGCCGGGACCGCGAGGTCGAGCAGCGGCAGCTCCCCCACCAGCCGGTACGGGCCGGGCACCGACGTGGGAGCGCCGTCGAGGCGTACCCGCGCACCGAGCGAGAGCAGCGCGAAGAGCGCGCCGCAGACGGCGAGCGCGCGGACCAGCGGCCGGCGCCACAGCCAGATCACGACCACCACGGCGAGGATCAGCAGCCCCGGACCGAAGAACGAGTTCTCCTCGGTGGCGTTCGGGGCGAGCAGGCCGGGCAGGTAGCCGTCGCCCAGCACCGTCTGCCGGGCCGAGGCGGTGAACGACGCCAGGTCCAGCTGGTAGCCGTAGGCGTGGAACGGCATCCCCCGGTAGTGGCCGGGGCCGAGGAACTGGAACCAGAGCGGGTACGCCAGCAGCGGCGCCGCCACCGCCGCGCCGACGCCGATGCGGCCGAGCAGGGCGGGTGCCCGCCGACGGGCGGTCCGCGGGTCGGCCACGGCGTACGCCAGGACGAACACGCCCGCGGCGAGGGCCATGAAGAGCAGCACCTCCTCGCCGAGGAACACCTGGTACGTCACCAGAAGGCCGAGCAGCACCCCGTGCCGCAGCACCCGGCCGCTGTCGGGGCGGAACACCAGCGCCAGGATCGGCGGCACCAGGAACTGCGCGGACATGTGCAGGTGCGCACCGGCCTGGGCCACCATCCCGGGTGCGAAGCCGCAGACGAGACCGCCGACGGCCGCCGCTACCCGGGAGTCGACGAGCCGGCTGCGCAGCAGGACGTACCAGGCGGTGGCGGTGCCGGCGAGGCAGGCGACGACGGCCACCAGGAAGGCCACCTGGGAGCCGAGGAGCAGGGTCACCGGGGTGAGCGGCACGCCGAGGCCGAGCACCGAGGTGTTGGCCATCAGGTTCACCCCGTCCGGGGCGTTCAGCGCCGCGCTGTACAGGGGGTTGTCGAGGTCGACCACCGCGCGGGCCGCGCGGGCCAGCATCCACTCGAAGAGGATCTGGTCCCCGGCCTGGTGGAACATCCGGTCCGCACGGCCCCACTGGCCGGAGGCGAGCAGCACCGCCAGGCCGACGTAACCGGCCACCACCAGCGCGTCCGGGGTGTACGTCCGGGCCCGGCCGAGACGGCGGGCCGGCTCGCGGTCCGGAGTGGGCGGCCCGTCGGAGGCGGGGGGCGCGTCGGAGGCGGGGGGCGCGTCGGAGGCGGACGGCGTGGCGGGGGCGGGCGTGGCGGCGGCCATCAGGCCGGTGGGTCGGTCAGCGCCCGGACGTCCCAGACCCAGACGTCCAGCTCCCGGCGGCCGGGACCGACCAACTGGTCGACGGTACGCCGCAGCGGCTCGACCTGGTGCTGGCCGACCGGCAGCACCAGGATCGCCGCCCGCCAATGCCGCAGCTCGTCCAGGGAACGCCGGCGCTGCCGGTCGTCCAGTCGGGGGGTACGCCCCGTCGTGGCGACCTCCTCCAGCAACTGCCCCATCCCGCTGGGCCGCCCACCGAAGCGGCCCGGGTCGCCGGTGTTGCCGTTGCGCGGGGCGAGGAAGTAGCCCCCGGGGATCTTGAAGTCGAGGTTGGCCGAGGCGGCCCAGCGCATTCCGTGCGTGTTGCCCATGCTCGGCACCGGGATCGGCACCAGCGTCTGGTCCGGACCGACGTAGCCGCGCCAGCGGTCGGCGGTGATGAAGGCCGGCACCGCCGGGCGGGACGTCACCGCGAGGGGCATCGGCGCGATCGGCAGCAGCACGAGGACCAGCCCGGCGATGGTGAGCGACCGCAGGGTGGCCGGCGGCACGGGCAGCGTCCGGGACCGCTCGACCGCGTACGCCAGCAGCAGCCCGATGACCACCGTGGTGATCAGCCCGAAGCGGGTCGGCACCACCGCGTCGAGCAGCGGCAGTCGCACCATCCACTCCCACGGCCCGGTGAGCAGATCCCGGTCCCACCAGGAGATCCGTTCGCCGAGTGAGAGCACGGCGAAGAACGCCCCGGTCGCGGCCAGCGCGCGGACCAGGGGTTCCCGGCGCAGCCAGACCACGATGCCCACGGCGACCAGGGAGAGGCTCCAGCCGAAGAAGGCGTTCTCCTCGGAGTAGTTCGGTGCCAGGTTGACGTTGGCCCGCTCGTTGCCGCCCAGCGTCGGCGAGCCGGGGGCGACGAAGGCGGCGATGTCGTTGCCGTAGTTGCGGACCGCGTCGCTGAGCCCGTGGTACGCCATGGGCCCGGCGAACTGGATGTAGAGCGGGTACGCCAGCAGCGCTCCGGCGATCAGCGTGCAGGTGGCCAACGCCTTGCCGAGCGGGCGCCAGGCGGCCGACCACAACGCCGGCCGCTGGACGACGACGGCGATCAGGAAGACCCCGCAGGCCAACGCGGTGAAGAGCAGGATCTCCTCGTTGATGAACGCCTGGACGGTCACCAGCAGGGCCAGCAGCGCACCGTCGGCGTACGGCCGGCGGGACCGGGTGATCACGAGCACGCGCCACACGATGAACGGCAGCAGGAACTGGGAGATGATGTTCGGGTGCCAGTTGGCGTGCGCGAGCATCGCCGGTGAGAATCCGCAGAACCAGCCACCCACGGCCGCCGCGAGCGGACTGCGCACCACGTGCCGGGACAGGACGACGTACCAGGCCGCGGCGGTGCCGGCCAGTGCCAGCGTCACCAGCAGCACGAAGGTCACCGCCGGGCCGAAGAGCAGCGTCACCGGCACCATCGGGATGCCCAGCGCCAGGATGGCCGTGTTGGCCATCAGGTTGACCCCGTCGGGGTAGTTGAACTGGTCGGTGAAGAACGGGAACTCGCCGTGCAGCACGACCCGCACCGAGTGGGCGAGGAAGAACTGCACCTGCGCCGGGTCGCTGCTGTAGAGCGACGCCACCCGGCCGGACGGGTCGGCCCAGTGCTGGCTGGTCACCCAGACCGCGGCGAGCAGGAAGACGCCGAGGACCGTGAGGTCCTGCCGCCGGCGGGTCCCCCGCACGAACCGGCGGAGCCGTGCGCCGATCGGCAGGGTGCCGGGGCCGCCGGGCGTGCGCTGCGCCGTTCCGGCATCGGCCGTGGCGATGGCCGGGCGGCCGTCGAGGGCGGGCGCCGCCGGCGCGGCGGTGGAGGCCGGGCCCGCCGAGGGCGTACGTCCCGGCGCCGTTGCGCCGTCGCTCCCGGCACCGGTGGCCGGGGCGGACGCGGAGTCCGTGGCGGCGGCGGAATCCGGAGAGGATTCGGCGCGGGTCTCGGCAGGCGTCACAGTCGGCGGAGTCTACCCGAGGGGCCAAAAGGCACCAAAGCCCCCGGGACGTCCGGTGTGGACGGCGTGCCGCCTGAATGTCGACGGTCACCCGGCGTTGCGTATCATGGCGCTTTCGTCAACGACGCCGAGGCGATCGAGGGGACGTACCAGGTGGTTCCAGCCCGCCGGCCTGGCACAACGGCCATCGCTCTGCTGGCCCTGCTGCTGACCGTGACCGCCTGCGGGCCGGTCGCCGACCGCCAGGCGCGCGACCTGCGCGTCGGCTACGACAGCCTCGACGGTTCCCTGGCGGTGTGGCCGCCGCGCGGCACGCTCGCCGACGACGGCGAGGTGACCCGGAACGTCACCGACGCGGTCCGGGAGTGGCGGTCCCCGGTCGACGACCGGGCGCACCTGCCCTCGTCGGGAATCCTCTGGTCCGGTGAAGTCGGCGGCGCCCCGCTGGCCCTGGTCGCCGCCGACGTGCCCGGCGAGAAGGCCTCCTGGCTGTTGCAGGTCACCGCGCGGGACGGCCGGTGGGCGGTCACCCACGCCACCGAGTACACCGACCCCGGCTACCTGGTCTACGCCGACGTGCTCCCCGTGTGGGCCGTCCGGGAGCGGCGCTACCTGGTCTCCGCGCGGGTGGAACGGCTGCTCGGCCCGGACGGCCGGCCGGTGGCACAGACGGAGGGGCTCACCGGCCCGGTCGCCGTGCCGCCCTGCCGGGCCGTGCCGCTGACCGCGACGCTGCGGGCCACCGAGTCGTTGCCCCGGGGCCGGGCCGCGGACCGCCTGCTCGACCTCGGTACCGGCACCGCCGCACCGCGCTACCCGCTGGTGCGGGACGAGTCCGGCTCCGGTCGGCGGGCCCTCACCGATCTGGACACCTGCGCCCTGGCCGACGACGAGGGTCCGTTCGGCAGCATCCTGCGGCGCGTCGGGGACCGCGACATCGCCGGGTCGGTGCCGTCGTCCTGGCCGATGGCGAAGGTCTCGGTGCGCACCGTCGGCGAACTCGCCCTCGACGGCGGCGCACCGGCCGAGCTGGAGCAGCTGAGCTGGGAGACCGCCGACGGGACGATGACCGCGGTGGTCCACCGCCCGGCCGGCGGGGGCGCCGCGGCGGTGTCGCGGGCGGACCGCGTCGATCCCCTCCAGTCGTACCTGCTGCCGGTGGCCGGCCGGAAGCTGTTGGTGCTGAGCTGGCGGGCGACGCGGGACAGTTCGCTGTCCGTCCCGCCCGGCACCACGAAGCTGGTGGACCGCCCCGGCCTCGTGGTCGTCGAGTGGCCCGCGAAGCGCGAGACGTTCAGCCTGGCCTCCGCCGACGAAACCCACTACCGCTCCGCCGGCGGCTGACCCCCGCACCCCCTCCCCGCCCCGCCCCTCCGTCCCGCGATCTTGCACTTTGTGCCGCGGCAAAAAGGACTTTCTTCGCGACACGACGACCGAAAGTGCAAGATCGCGGGGCGGGGCGGGGCGGGCGCGGGGCGGGGACTCGGGGGGGTTGGCTAGTTCTGGGCGGGGGCGTCGTTGGTGCGGGCGATGACGGGCTCGACCGGCTCGTCGTCCAGGCCGGAGATCCAGCCGGTGACGTCGCGGGCCACGTCCTGCGCGGTCAGGCCGAGGTCGGCCAGGATCTGCGCGCGGCTGCCGTGCGGGTGCCAGTCGGCCGGTACGCCCAGGTCCTTGAGCGGCACCCGCACGTCGGCGTCGCGCATGGCCTGCGCGATGGCCGAACCGACACCACCGACCCGGACGCCGTCCTCGACGGTGACCACGAGGCGGTGCCCGGCGGCCAGCTCGACCAGCTCGGCGGGGACCGGCCGGACCCAGCGCGGGTCCACCACGGTGACCCCGTAGCCCTGCTCGGCGACCCGGGTGGCCACCTCCATGCCCAGCTGGCCGAAGGAGCCGACGGCGACCAGCAGCACGTCGGTACGCGCGGACTCGGTCAGCACGTCGACCGGGCCGACCCGGCGTACGGCGGGCAGGTCGGCGGCGACCGATCCGGTCGGGAAGCGGACGATGGTCGGGGCGTCGTCCACGGCGACCGCCTCGCGCAGCTCCTCGCGGAGGGTGGCGGCGTCGCGGGGGGCGGCGATGCGCAGGCCGGGCACCACCCCGAAGACGGACATGTCCCACATGCCGTAGTGGCTGGGCCCGTCCGGCCCGGTGATGCCGGCCCGGTCCAGCACGAACGTCACCGGCAGCTTGTGCATCGCCACGTCCAGCAGGACCTGGTCGAACGCCCGGTTGAGGAAGGTCGCGTAGACGGCCACGACGGGGTGCAGCCCGCCGAGCGCCAGGCCCGCCGCCGAGGTGGCCGCGTGCTGCTCGGCGATGCCCACGTCGTACACCCGCTCGGGGTACTTACGGGCCAGCTTGACGATGCCGGTGGGCTCGGCCATCGCGGCGGTGATGCCGACGACGTCGGGCCGCTCGTCGGCGATCGCGACCAGCTCGTCGGCGAAGACGTTGGTCCACTTGACCGACGGCGCGGCGGTGGACTTGCCGGTGGCGATGTCAAAGGCACCCGGGCCGTGGAAGCAGTCCGCCTCGTCCTCCTCGGCGGGGCGGTAGCCGTAGCCCTTGCGAGTCACCGCGTGCACTATCACCGGGCCGCCGAAGTTCTTCGCGGCGCGCAGCGCCCCCTCGACCGCGGTCACGTCGTGCCCGTCGACCGGGCCGACGTACTTGATGCCGAGGTCCTCGAACATCGCCTGCGGGGCGACCGCGTCCTTGATGCCCTTCTTGACCGCGTGCAGCACCTCGTACATCGGCTTGCCGACCAGCGGAGTCGAGCCGAGGGCCTCCTTGACGGTGTCCAGCACCTTCTCGTAGCCCGGGTTGAGCCGCAGGAAGGAGAGGTGGTCGGCGAGGCCGCCGATGGTCGGCGCGTACGACCGGCCGTTGTCGTTCACCACGATCACCAGCGGGTTGCCGGCGGTGGCGATGTTGTTCAACGCCTCCCAGCACATGCCGCCGGTCAGCGCGCCGTCACCGACCACCGCCACGACGCTGCGCTGCTCGCCGCGCAGCGCGTACGCCTTGGCCAGCCCGTCGGCGTAGGACAGGGCGGTGGAGGCGTGCGAGTTCTCGATCAGGTCGTGCTCGCTCTCGGCCTGGCTGGGGTAGCCGGACAGGCCACCGCGCTGCTTCAGCTTGTCGAAGCCGACCTGCCGCCCGGTGACGATCTTGTGCACGTACGCCTGGTGGCCGGTGTCGAACAGGAGCCGGTCCCGGGGGGAGTCGAAGACCCGGTGCAGCGCGAGGGTCAGCTCCACCACGCCCAGGTTCGGGCCGATGTGCCCTCCGGTGCGGGAAACCTTGGCGACCAGGAAGTCACGGATCTCGGCGGCGAGGATGCCGACCTGCTCGACCGACATCCGCTTGACGTCCTGCGGGCCACGGACGGTGGCCAGCAGCCCGGTGTGGTGGACCGTGTCCTCTTCAACACTCATGACGACAGAGTCTATCGGCCGCCGCACGGTCCGCAGCCCGGCCCGGATCAGCGCGGCTCTGAGCGGCTGGTCAGCTCCGCATCCGCAGGCGGCGGGGCGGCGGAACGGCGGGGCCACCCCGGTACGCCGGCCCGGCCGGGGTCCACGACCCCAGCACGGCGGCCCGGGTGGCGCCGGTCACCGACGGGAGCGCGCCGGGCAGCCCGTGCCAGGACAGCCAGCCCAGCAGGGCGAACGCGTACGCCTCCTTGGCCTGGGTGGGCACGCCCAGCTCGTCGGTGGCGCGCAGCCGCCAGCGGCCACCGGCCAGTTCGGCGAGCCGCGACATCAGTGTGGGGTTGCGCACGCCGCCTCCGGCGGCGACGACCTCGGTGACCTGGTGGCGGGCGCACTCGGCGGCCACCGTCTCGGCGGTGAGGACGGTCAGCGTGGCCAGCAGGTCCTCGACCGGCACCGGCTCACCGAGGGCGGCGAACCGGTCGTCCAGGTAGCCGCCGTGGAACAGCTCCTTTCCGGTCGACTTCGGCGGTGGCGCCGCGTAGTAGGGCTCGGCGAGCAGGAGGTCCAGCAGGCCCGGGTGCACCCGCCCGGTCGCCGCCACGGCCCCGTCGAGGTCGCAGGGCCGGTCGAGGAAGCGGCGGGCGGCGGCGTCGAGCAGGGCGTTGGCCGGGCCGACGTCGTACCCGAGCACGGGAGCGTGCGGCGCGACCACGGTGATGTTGGCGATACCGCCCAGGTTGAGCGCCGCCCGGGGTGCCGTGTCGCCGGCCTCCGGCGCCAGCAGCAGGGCGTCGAAGGCCGGCACCAACGGCGCGCCCTGGCCGCCGGCGACGACGTCCGCCGTACGCAGGTCACCGAGCACCGGTACGCCGACCCGGGCGGCCACCCGGGCCACCGACCCCAGTTGCAGGGTGCCCCGGACGACCCCGCCGTCGACCCAGTGGAAGACCGTCTGGCCGGGCGAGACCACCGCGTCGACCACGCCGCCGGCCAGCTCGACCCCGACCACCGCCGCCTCGGCGAAGACCGCGCCGAGGCGGTTGTCCAGGCGGCAGACGGCCTCGATCGTCGTGGCGGCCGGGGGCAGCACCGCGCCGATCTCCGCGCGCAGCTCCTCGTCGTGGTCCAGGCTGCGGTGCCCCAGCGGGCGCAGCCACAGCGTGTCCCCCTCGACGGTGAACTCGGCGGCCACCACGTCCACGGCGTCGTACGACGTCCCCGACATCAACCCGACGATCTTCATGAAAGGAAGGGCCCCCCGTTAACGCCTGCGGTAGAGGAAGGGTCCCTTCCTAACACCTGAGCCGCCGCCGGGCACACCTAGGCCGGTGGCAGCAGCAGCCCGACCAGCTCCACGTGCTGGGTCATCGGGAACAGGTCGAAGCCGCGCAGCGCGGCGAGCCGCCAACCCAGGCCGGTGAACGTGTGCACGTCCCGGGCGAAGGCGGCCGGGTCGCAGGCCACGTACGCGACCGCGCGCGGCCCGGCGGCGACGACGTCCCGCACCACCGGGGCGCCCGCGCCGGCGCGGGGTGGGTCGAGCACCACCACGTCGACCGGGCCGGTGATCCGTCGGCGGGCCAGCGCGGTCTCCACCCGGGCCGCGACGATCTCCACGTGCGGCAGGTCGGCCAGGTTCTCCCGGGCGGCGGTGACGCCCTGCTCGGCGGACTCGACGAGGGTGACCCGGCCGGTGTCGCCGACCCCCGCGGCGAGCGCCGCGGCGAAGAGTCCCGCCCCGCCGTAGAGGTCCCAGGCGCGCTCGCCGGGCCGCGGGGCGAGCTGCTCCAGCACCGCGCCGACGAGCGTGTCGGCGGCGGCCGGGTGCACCTGCCAGAACGACGACGTGGGCAGCGCCCACTCCCGGCCGGCGGCCCGCTCGCGGACCCGCTCCGGGCCGCTCACGGCCGTCGGCACGCCCTCGGCGTACGCGGTGACGGTCACGTCGCCCCCGGTGGAGGCGACGGTCTCGACGGCGTCCGCGTCGGGCCACCGGGCCCCGCTGGACGCGAGCACCGGCAGCTCCTGGATCGCCGGGTGGGCGATCAGGCAGCGGTCGATCGGCACCACCTCGTGCGAGCGGTGCTTGAGCAGCCCGGCCCGGCCGGCGCCGTCGACGGCGTACCGGATCCGGGAGCGCCAGCCCAGCGGACCGCCGGGCAGCGCCTCCACGCGCACGCCCAGGGCGTCGCACTCCGCCTCGGTCAGCTTCGCCAGGCGCGTCAGCTGCTCGCGGACCACCGCCGTCTTCCAGTCCAGCTGGGCGGCGGGAGCGACGTGCTGGAGGTCGCAGCCGCCGCAGCGGCCCGGCCTGGCGTACGGGCAGGGTGGCTCGACGCGGTCGGGCGCGGCCTGGAGCACGGTCACCGCGTCGGCCCGGGCGAAGCCCCTGTGCACCTCGGTGACCTCGGCGACGACCCGTTCGCCGGGCAGCGCGTGCCGGACGAAGACGACCTGCCCGTCGACCCGCGCGACGCAGTGGCCGCCCGGTGCGACGGCGTCGACGGTCAGCTCGACCCGCTCGGCCTCCTCCAGCCCACCTCCGGCGGCGCTCACGGGCGGTCCCCGTCCACACGGCGCTCCCCGGACGGAGCGGAGACGACCGGCGGCAGGGTGCTCTGCGGGACCACGCGGGGGCCCCGTGGCGGGCCCTGGCTCAGCGTGGCGTCCAGCCGGTCCAGGTTCTTACTGGCGGTGGAGGCGAGCTGCCACGGCACACTGGTCACCATCACGCCCGGTTCGAACAGCAGCCGCCCCTTGAGGCGCAACGCGCTCTGGTTGTGCAACAGGTTCTCCCACCAGCGCCCGACCACGTACTCGGGGATGAAGACGGTGACCACGTCGCGCGGCGACTCCCGGCGGACGTTGGCCACGAAGTTGAGGATCGGCCGGGTGATCTCCCGGTACGGCGAGTCGACCACGGTCAACGGGACCGGGACGTCGCGCCGCTCCCACTCGACCTGCAACTGCCGGGTGTCCTTGTCGTCCACGTTGACCGTCACCGCCGTGAGCGTGTCGGGCCGGGTGGCCTTCGCGTACGCCAGCGCCCGCAGCGTCGGCTGGTGCAGCTTGCTGACCAGCACGATCGCGTGGTTGCGGGCGGGCAGCACGGGGCGTCCCTCGTCCGGGGTCAGTTCCACGGCGACCCGGTCGTAGTGCCGCCGGATGGCCAGCATCAGCACGTAGATCATCGCCATCGCGACGATGGCGATCCAGGCACCGAGCAGGAACTTCGTCACGAGCACGATGACCAGCACGGTACCGGTCATCACCATGCCGAACGTGTTGATCGCACGGGAGCGGACCATCCGGCTGCGGGCCTGCGGGTCGCGCTCCCTCTTCAGGTGCCGGTTCCAGTGCCGGATCATCCCGGCCTGGGAGAGCGTGAACGAGACGAAGACGCCGACGATGTAGAGCTGGATGAGCTTGGTCACCTCGGCCTGGAAGCCGACGATCAGCACGATCGCGAAGACGGCCAGGAAGAGGATGCCGTTGGAGAAGGCCAGCCGGTCACCGCGGGTGTGCAGCTGCCGGGGCAGGTAGCGGTCCTGGGCCAGGATCGAGCCCAGCACCGGGAACCCGTTGAAGGCGGTGTTCGCCGCGAGGAACAGGATCAGCGCGGTCGCGCCGGCCACCACGAAGAGCAGCACCGAGCCGGACCCGAAGACGGTCTCGCCGAGCTGCGTGGTGACGGTCTTCTGCACGTACCCCTCGGGGCCGGAGACGATCTGGAGGTCCGGGTCCTCGACGAACTGGAGCCCGGTCAGCCGGGACAGCCAGATGATGCCGACCAGCATGCTGACCGCGATGGCACCCAGGAGCAGGAGGGTGGTGGCCGCGTTGCGGCTCTTCGGGGCCCGGAACGCCGGCACGCCGTTGGAGATGGCCTCCACGCCGGTCAGTGCCGCGCAGCCGGAGGAGAACGTGCGCAGCAGCAGGAAGATCAGGGCGAAGCCGGTGACGCTGTGCTCGGCCTGGATCACCAGGTCGGCGCTGGGCGCGCGCAGGTCCTGGCCGAACACGAAGATCCGGATCAGGCCGGTGAGCAGCATGCCGCCGACGACGATCACGAAGCCGTAGGTGGGAATCGCGAACAGGTTGCCCGACTCCCGCAGGCCGCGCAGGTTCAGCGCGGTGAGCGTCGCCACCGCGAGCACCGCGATCATGACCTTGTGGGTGCCCACGAAGGGCACCACCGAGCCGAGGTTGGCCACCCCGGCGGAGACCGACACCGCGACCGTCAGCACGTAGTCGACCAGCAGCGCGCTGGCCACCGCGACACCGGCCCGCGGCCCGAGGTTGACCGTGGCCACCTCGTAGTCGCCGCCGCCGGAGGGGTAGGCCCGCACGTTCTGCCGGTAGCTGGCCACCACCGTGAGCATCACCACGACGACCGCGAGCGCGATCCACGGCGAGAAGAAGTACGCCGAGGCGCCCGCGATGGACAGCGTCAGCAGGATCTCGTCCGGCGCGTACGCGACGCTGGACAGGGCGTCGGACGCGAAGACGGGAAGCGCGATGCGCTTCGGCAGGAGGGTGTGCTGGAGGCGGTCGGACCGGAACGGTCGACCGAGGAGCAGCCGCTTCAGCAGCGAGGTGGGTCTGGCCACAACGGCCAAGAGTACGACCATCACGGCCCGGACCGCCGGGGTGGCCGATCACAACCGGGTGTACGGCCGGAGTACCGTCGGGCCGCGCCCACGCGGAGAGACGTGGCAGGCTCGCAGTCGGGTGCCGCACGCGGTGCGGGGCCGGTGAGGAGGGGACGCGGTGCATGTCGTGATCATGGGCTGTGGTCGGGTGGGTTCGACGCTCGCCCAGAGCCTGGAGTCCCGGGGGCACTCGGTGGCGGTGATCGACCAGGACTCCGACGCGTTCCGGCGGCTCGGCCCCGACTTCGCGGGCATCACGGTGACCGGCGCCGGGTTCGACGGCGAGGTGCTGCGGCAGGCCGGCATCGAGCGCGCCGACGCCTTCGCGGCCGTCTCCAGCGGCGACAACTCCAACATCATCTCCGCGCGGCTGGCCCGGGAGACGTTCGGCGTCTCCCGCGTGGCCGCCCGCATCTACGACCAGCGCCGGGCCCAGGTGTACGAGCGGCTCGGCATCCCCACGGTGGCCACCGTCCGATGGACCGCCGACCGGATGCTGCGCCACCTCGTCCCCGAGGGCAACGTCGAGATCTTCCGCGACCCGACCAGCACCGTGTCGATCGTCGAGGTGCCGGTACACAAGGACTGGATCGGCCGGTCGGTGCGCGCGCTGGAGGAGTCGAGCGGCGCGCGGGTGGCGTACCTGATCCGCTTCGGCATCGGCACGCTGCCCACGGTGTCCACCGTCGTCCAGGAGGGCGACCAGATCTTCATGCTGGTCACCGACGACATCGTGGCGTCGGTCACGTCGGTGGCGGCGACGCCGCCGGAAGGAGGGCACTGAGCATGCGGATCGCCATCGCCGGCGCCGGCAACGTGGGGCGCTCGATCGCCTCGGAGCTGATCGACAACGGCCACCAGGTGATGCTGATCGAGCGGCAGCCCCGGATGCTGCGCCCGGACCGTGTCCCCGACGCCGAGTGGGTGCTCGCCGACGCGTGCGAGCTGACCAGCCTCGAGGAGGCGAACGTCGCCGGCTGCGACGTGGTCGTCGCGGCGACCGGCGACGACAAGGTCAACCTGGTGGTGTCGCTGCTGGCCAAGACCGAGTTCGCGGTGCCCCGGGTGGTGGCGCGGGTCAACCGGGCCGAGAACGAGTGGCTCTTCACCGAGCAGTGGGGCGTGGACGTCGCGGTGAGCAAACCACGGGTCATGGCGGCCCTGGTCGAGGAGGCGGTCACCGTCGGGGACCTGGTCCGGCTGATGACCTTCCGGCAGGGCGAGGCGAACCTCGTCGAGATCACCCTCCCGCCCACCGCACCGTACGTGGGTCAGGCCCTGCACCAGGTGCCCCTGCCGCGCGACTCCGCCCTGGTGGCGATCCTGCGCGGCAAGCGGGTCCTGGTGCCCAGCCCGGACGACCCGCTGGAGGCCGGCGACGAGCTGATCTTCGTCTGCACCGCCGAGGTGGAGGACCAGGTCCGCGCGGTCGTGCTCGGCCCGGACAGCGTGGAACGGACCCGCGAGTCCCGCTGACACGGGCCAGGGGGCCAGGGCCACGGACCGGCGGGGCGGCCCGGCGTCGGCTCAGGCGCCGGGGGTCGGCGCCGTCTCCCGGGTCACCCGGCGGACGGTCCAGACCGTGATCAGCAGAAGCAGCGCGTACGGCGGGTAGCCCAGCGCCAACCGGGCCACACCGAGCGCGGTGTCCTGGTGGGCGAGGTAGAGCCCCGCCTGGACGCCGACCTTGGCCAGCCACACCACGCCCCAGAGCACGGTCAACCCGGTGAAGGTCCGGACCAGACGAGGGTCGTCCCGCCACTCCGACTTGCCCTTGGCGACCAGCACCGACCAGAGCCAGCCCACCAGGGGCTGCCGGATCGCCGCCGAGATCAGCAGGGCCACCCCGTAGCCGATGCCGTAGAGGATGCCGGGGAGGTAGAAGTCGCGCTCGTTGCCGGTACGCCAGGCGATCGCGGCACCGATGGCCACGCCGAACAGACCGTTGACGGCGTGCCGGACCGGCCGACGCTGGGCCAGCCGCAGCACGGCGATCGCCAGCGCGACCGCGACCGAGGCGATGACGGCGGGGCGAAGGTCACCGAGGATGTTCGCCACCACGAAGACGACCACCGGAATGCTGGACTCCACCAGCCCCCGCCAGCCGCCCAACTGGTCGGCCATCTGCTCGGCGAGGGTGGGGAGCGGCTCCTCCTCCACCGGTCCGAGGTCCGGCTGCGCCGAGCGGTGCTGTCCCGTCGTCATGCCCTGCCTTCCGTCCGCCGCACCCGGAGGTTTCACTTCGGCGGTTCCAGCTCGTAGTACGGGTTGTAGATGACCTTGCGATCGTCCCGTACGGCCATCCGCCCCCGGGCGGTCAGGTGACGCCCGGGCTCGATGCCGGTGATGTGCCGCCGGCCCAGCCACACCAGGGTGACCACGTCACTGCCGTCGTAGAGGTCCGCCTCCAGCGTCGGCAGGTTCGTCCGGGGGGTGTAGACCACCGTGCGGAGCCGTCCGGCCACCGAGACCACCTGGCCCCGCATGCACTGCTGAGCGGGCGGGCACCCGTGCTCGGCGCTCTCCCTGCGCAGCTCCTGCGCCTCGATCTCCGCCTCGCTGGCGGTGAGCCGGCGCAGCATCCGTCGCAGTGAACTCTGGCGCTCGTCGGTCGTCATGACCTCCGCGTCACCCTCTCCACGCTGGCCGGCGCTCCGCCGGCTCTGGCTTGCGGACCCGGCGACGCCGGGACCGTCCCGCCAGCGTACGCCGACGGGACCGGTCCCGGCCGTTCGGCCGAGGAGGCGGTCAGGCCTCGCGGGCGGCGGGGGCGCCCTCCGTGGCGGCGGCCTGGTCGGCCACCTCCCGGGGCAGCCGCAGCGGCAGCGGCTCGCGGACCGGCTTCGCCTCCTGGCCACGGTCGACCACGAGGCCATCGAGGCACTCCGCGAGCGGGCCGGCGGCGGCCGGGTCGGTGGCCGCCCGCCCCTGGTAGACGCCGCGGACCATCCACCGGGGGCCGTCGATGCCGACGAAGCGCAGGTCGGTGAGACCGTCCGGGGTACGCACCCGGGCGTGCAGCTCGGGGCCGTACTCCCCCTGCACCTCCTGCGCGGCGGCGCCGTCGGCGAACAGCGACTTGCGGATCTCCTCGCGCACCTCGTCCCAGATGCCCTCGCTGCGGGGCGCCGCGAAGACGCCGAGCTGGAGGGCGTTGTCGCCGTGCACCAGGACGACCTGCTGGATCACGCCCTCCTGGTCGGCCTGGACCCGGACCTCGACGTCGGAGACCGCGGGGATCTGGAGGCTGCCCAGGTCGAGCCGCTGCACCCCCTCGGGCGCCTCGGAAGCGTCGTAGGGACCACGCGCCGGCGTCGCCTCCAGATCGGTGGAGTCGAGGACCTCCGCGGCCCCCTCGTCACGTGCGTGCCGTCCGGAACCGGCCCGCTTTCGGGAGAAGATCACTGCGCCCACCCTCCGCTGTTCACACTCACCGTGCCACCTCTTCCGTCCTCCTCGACCGCCCGGTCGTCCGGACCGGGCGGGGGCGGTACCAGACCGACGTGCCCGCCGGTGGAGCCGTGCCCGCCCGTGCCCCGGCGGGACCCGGGCAGCTCGGCCACCGGCTGGAACTCCGCCCGGGCCACCCGCTGCACAACGAGCTGTGCGATGCGGTCGCCACGGGAGATCGTCGCCGGCACCTCCCGATCATGGTTGATCAGGTTGACCAGAATCTCACCCCGGTAGCCGGCGTCGACCGTACCGGGCGCGTTGAGCACGGTCACGCCGAGCCTCGCCGCCAGCCCGGAGCGCGGGTGCACCAGCCCCACGTACCCCTCGGGCAGGGCGATCGCCACGCCGGTCGGGACCAGGGCCCGACCGCCGGGCGGCAGCTCGACGTCCGTCGCGGCCACCAGGTCGGCCCCGGCGTCGCCGGGATGGGCGTACGCCGGCAGCGGCAGCTCCGGGTCGAGCTGCCGTACGGGTACGGGTACGACGTCGGTCACGGTTCCCCTCTTCCGTCCGTTTCGCGGGGTGACCCTGCCATCCTGCCGGGTACCCGGGCCGTCGCGCGCCGTACCCTCGGACTGTGAGCATGTCGCCGTCCTCGCCGTCCCCCGCCGCCCACTCGGAGCGGCTCGGCCTGCCCTGGTGGCTGTGGCTGTTCGGCCTGGCGGTGGCCGCGCTGCTCGCCGCCGAGATCTGGATGGGCGCACCCGGGATGCGGGCCTGGCTGCCCTTCGCGGTGCTGCTGCCGGCGACCGTGGCCGGCCTGGCGTGGCTGGGCCGGATCCGGATCGCCGTCGCCGACGGCGAGCTGCGGGTGGACGACGCCCGCCTGCCGGCCCGATTCGTCGCGGACGTGATCCCGCTGGACGCCGCGGGCCGGCGCGAGGTGCTGGGCGTCGGGTCGGACCCGCTGGCCTTCGTGGTGCAGCGGCCGTGGGTTCCCGGCGCCGTCCAGGTGGTGCTGGACGACCCGGCCGACCCGACCCCGTTCTGGGTGGTCAGCTCGCGCCGGCCGGTCGAGCTGACCGATTCGCTGCTCGCCGCGCGCGACGCGGCCCGTGCCGGCGCCACCGCCGGTACGGACACCGGTTCCCGCACCGGCGCCACCGGCACCGCCTGACGGCGTTGGGCCGGGCGGAGAAGGTCCGGTCGCCGCGGTCAGGGTGAGGTGGGCAGGGCCGGTGGGCTGCCGGGCCGGGTCACGCCCTTGCGGCGCAGGTCGGACCGGAGCTGGTCGGCCGTCGCGTGGGTGGCCCGCCGGTTGAGGTAGCTCGCCACGGCGGCCCCGGTGAGGAACGGGCCGAGTGTGGTCAGGTTGCGGCCGAACCGCTTGAGGAGGGTGTCCCGCAACTCCTTGCGGGCGGCGGTGCCGAGCACCGCGCTGACCCCGACGCCGGGCATCATCGGGTTGATGCCCCGCTGGCTGGACCACGACTGCACCAGCGCGACCGCGCGCTGCGTGCCACCGGGCGGCAGCGGAACGCGGTAGACCTCGTGCAGCTCGCCGACCAGCTTGAGCTCGATCGCGACCACCGCGACCGTCTCGGCGGCCAGCAGCACCGGCGCCGAGAGCAGGGTCGGTGCGACGGTCCACTCGACCGCGGCGACGCCCCCGCCGGCGGCGCCGACACCGGCCGTCGCCCGCGCGGCGTTGCGCACCAGTCGGTCGGCGAGGTCCTCGCCGTCGAGGTCGGGGAAGTGCCGCCGCAGCGTCGCCAGGTCGCGGACGGGCACGTGCGGGGCGATCTCGGCGACCGTGTCCACCATCCAGCGCACCGCGGCCTTCGGTTTGAACAGGTCGGCCACGCCACGCGAACGGGCCTGCGCCACCATCCGGCCGAGCAACTGCCGGCGGCGTCCGGGCGCGATGTCGTCGGCGGTCAGCGCCGCGACCGTCGCACCCAGGTCCTCGGTGGCGCCGGCGTCGTCAGTGCCGCCCTCGACGCGCGTCCGCTCCGCTTCGAGCCGCCCGTCCGGCTCGCTCCGCTCGCTCATCGGTACGCCCTCCCGTGGCCCGCCGCCGACGCGACGGTGGCCCGTCACGAGTCAAGCAGGTCCCCCGGTGCGGCGCACGGCGACCGGAGCAAGCGGCGGCCCCGCCGTGGGAGCCGCCGCCGGTGTCGTTCCTCGTACGGGGTCAGACGCACTCGCGGCAGATCAGCTCACCGTTGCGCTCGACCGCGAGCTGGCTGCGGTGGTGCACCAGGAAGCAGCGAGCACAGCGGAACTCGTCCTGCTGCATCGGCAGAACCTTGACCGTGAGTTCCTCGTCGGCCAGATCGGCACCGGGCAGCTCGAAGCTCTCAGCCACCTCGGCCTCGTCGACGTCCACGGCGCCCGACTGTGAGTCGACGCGCCGGGCCTTGAGCTCTTCCAGGCTGTCCTCGCCGAGGTCGACCTCGTCGCGACGCGGGGCGTCGTAGTCGGTGGCCATCGGTTTCACTCTCCCATATCGATGTTGTCGCTTCCGGTTGTAACGCCGGACGACGCTGTTTCGGTTCCGCTGGCCGGCCACCATTTGTGTCGGTCACCCGACCCCGGCCGAAGCCGGTTCGGAGCCGCCAGAAGAAACTCCTCCAGCGAGCGCGGTACCTTACCCCCCCGTTGGGCGTGGCATGTATACCGCCCTCGTGGCTGAGATGTACGCCCCCGCACGCGAAGTTGTTCCCAATGTGACTCAGGCGACACGAAGATAGGGGTAGTAGTACCCCGTTCCCGGATGGCGCGCCGGCATGTCCGGCTGTTTCCACGCGACGGCCGGACAACCGTTAACCTCAGCGGCGTACTCCGACGGCCGGCGGGGCGGCCCGACCGCACCGACGGCCGCCACCACCTCTGCCCGGGGAGCACCCTGATGAGCTTTGCGCGAGTGCGAGCACTCGTTGTCGTCGGTCTGCTGGCGGTAGTGGCCCTGGTCTTCGTGGTCGTCGCCCTGGTCCGCGACACCCAGAGCGACGCGGGGGCCGCCGGCGGCTGCCCCGAGGGCTGGCCGGTCGCCGACGTGGCACTGCGCGAGCAGAAGGACGTCAAGATCAACGTTCTCAACGGCACCGATCGGATCGGCCTGGCCACCGACATCGCCGACGACTTCCGGAACCGCAAGTTCCAGGTGAAGAAGGTCGCCGACCAGAAGAAGAAGATCGACGACATCGCCGTGCTCCGGTACGGCCCGAAGGCCGTCGGCTCCGCGCACCTGCTGCGCGCCTACTTCCTGGACGAGGCCCGGTACGAGTACGACCCCAAGCGCAAGGACGACACCGTCGACGTGGTGCTGGGCGCGTCCTTCCAGCAGCTCGCCACCACCACCGAGGTCAACCAGTCCCTCGGTGACCTCGGCTCGCCCGTCGCGCCGCCCGGCTCCTGCCCGGCCCCGGCGAAGGGCTGACGGTCAGGGGCCGCCGGAGGCGTCGAGGTCGGCGAGGCGGGCGTGCAGGGGCTCGAACAGGGCCGGCGGGGCGGCCACGACCATGTCCGGCCCGGCCGGCACGCCGCGCAGGCCGTCCACCCGCAGTCCGGCCTCACTCGCCACCAGGCCGCCCGCCGCGAGGTCCCAGGCGGCGAGCCCCTTCTCGTAGTAGGCGTCCACCCGGCCCTCGGCCGCGTAGCAGAGGTCGATCGCGGCGGCGCCGAGTCGCCGGATGTCCCGCACCTGCGTGATCAGCCCGGCCACCACCTGCGCCTGGTGCGCCCGGCGCCGCGGGTCGTACCCGAAGCCGGTGGCCACGAGCGCCTGACCGAGGTCGGTCTCGGTGGAGCATCGCAACCGCTCACCGGCGCGCCAGGCGCCCCCGCCGGCCGTGGCCGTCCACTCGTCGCCGGTGCTGAGGTTGCGCACCACCCCCGCGACGACCCTGCCGTCGACCTCGGCGGCCAGCGAGACCGCGGAGTGCGGCAGGTCGTACAGGTAGTTCACGGTGCCGTCGATCGGGTCGACGATCCACCGCACGGCGCCGGGACCGGACGGGCCGGCGGCCTCGCCCGCGCCGAACTCCTCGCCGAGTACGGCGTCGTCGGGCCGGAGCCTGCGCAGCGCGTCGATCACCTGTCGCTCCACCGCCCGGTCGGCGGCGGTCACCACGTCGGTGACCGTGCTCTTCGTCGCGGCCACCGAGACTCCCTCGGCCCGCATGCGGTACGCGGTCGCCGCGGCGTCCCGCGCCACATCGACGGCGATCTCCAGCAGCTCCTGCGCCGCAGGTGTCGAGCGATCCATTCGTCGGTCCCCTTCCCGCACGTCCGGGGTGTTGCGGATCGCGCGCGCTATCATCCTTACAAAGTCCACATCTGCGCCGAATCGGCGGTCCCCACCGCCGGTACGCCGTGCGCCGCAGGATGATCGCCGCAGACGGCGTTACAATTCACCCTGCCCACGCGCCACGGGCCGCCAGCGACCGGCGGGACCGGGACACGGGGGTCCCTCAACGACATCGCCCGGCACCGCGCTCCGCGCCACGCCGGGCGACCCGGCCGTGCCCGCTCTTCGCCTCCGGAAGGTCATTCGTGACAGAACCCCGCCAGAACGGCGCCGACGTTCGCTCGCTCACCGACACCCTGATCGCCCACGCCCAGAGCGCCGGCGGCCAGCTCACGTCGGCTCAGCTCGCGCGCACCGTCGAGTCCGCCGAGGTGACTCCGGCCCAGGCCAAGAAGATCCTGCGGGCGCTCTCCGAGGCGGGGGTGACCGTCGTCGTGGATGGCTCCGCCAGCACCCGCCGCCGCGTCGCGGCCGCCCGCTCCGCCACTCCGGCGTCCCGGGCGACCACGGCCAAGACCACCAAGAAGGCCGCCGCGCCCGCGCCGAAGCAGGCGCCGGCCGCCGAGGAGGCGCCGGCCCCGGCCCCGCGCAAGGCCGCCCCGCGCAAGGCCGCGGGCACCACCGCCGAGGTGGCCGACAAGGCCGCCGCGCCGGCCAAGAAGGCGACCCGGGCCACCAAGGCCACGGTCGCCGCCGCCGGTACCGCGAAGGCGACCAAGGCCGCCGGCAAGGCCGAGGGCGCCGAGGGTGCCGAGGGCGACATCGATCCGGAGCAGTTGGCCGCCGAGATCGAGGACGTCGTGGTCGAGGAGCCCGCGGAGCTGACCCGGGCCGCCGAGGCCGACGCGGCCAGCTCGGCCACGGACAACGACTTCGAGTGGGACGACGAGGAGTCCGAGGCCCTCAAGCAGGCCCGCCGGGACGCTGAGCTGACCGCGTCCGCCGACTCCGTCCGGGCGTACCTGAAGCAGATCGGCAAGGTTCCGCTGCTCAACGCCGAGCAGGAGGTCGAGCTCGCGAAGCGGATCGAGGCCGGCCTGTACGCCGCCGAGCGGCTGCGCGCCTCCGAGGAGGGCGAGGAGAAGCTCAGCCGCGAGATGGTCCGCGACCTCGGGTGGATCTCCCGGGACGGCGAGCGCGCCAAGAACCACCTGCTGGAGGCCAACCTGCGGCTCGTCGTGTCGCTGGCCAAGCGCTACACGGGCCGTGGCATGGCGTTCCTGGACCTGATCCAGGAGGGCAACCTCGGCCTCATCCGTGCCGTCGAGAAGTTCGACTACACCAAGGGCTACAAGTTCTCCACGTACGCCACCTGGTGGATCCGCCAGGCCATCACCCGCGCCATGGCCGACCAGGCCCGCACCATCCGCATCCCGGTGCACATGGTCGAGGTGATCAACAAGCTCGGTCGGATCCAGCGTGAGCTGCTCCAGGACCTGGGCCGTGAGCCCACCCCGGAGGAACTGGCCAAGGAGATGGACATCACACCCGAGAAGGTGCTGGAGATCCAGCAGTACGCTCGGGAGCCCATCTCGCTCGACCAGACCATCGGCGACGAGGGCGACAGTCAGCTCGGTGACTTCATCGAGGACTCGGAGGCCGTCGTCGCCGTCGACGCGGTGTCCTTCTCGCTCCTGCAGGACCAGCTCCAGCAGGTGCTGCAGACGCTCTCCGAGCGGGAGGCGGGCGTGGTCCGCCTGCGCTTCGGCCTGACCGACGGCCAGCCCCGGACGCTGGACGAGATCGGCCAGGTGTACGGGGTGACCCGGGAGCGCATCCGCCAGATCGAGTCCAAGACGATGTCCAAGCTGCGCCACCCGTCGCGGTCGCAGGTTCTCCGGGACTACCTGGACTGAGCCCTGGCCGTCAACTGAGCGTGTCGTTTTGGACACTTGGTGTGCAACGTCTGATGGTGATCACATGGATGCACAACTGTGATCGTTGACGTGGCACCCTTGGTGCACGGCACACTGTCCGGAGCCATGTGTGACCTCGGTCCCCCGCGGGCACACAGGGAAGGCAGCGCCCGACGTGGGTGTTGCACGATAGGTGAGCAACGACCGAAGAGAGTGTTCATCGGTGACGACCAGAGGAGGAAGGCGATGACCCCGACCCTCACGCCGCCGCCCGAGACGGTGAGCCCCCCGGCCGCCGATGAACGGTGCGACCGCTGCAACGCCGCCGGCAAGCTCCGGATCACCCTCTCGGGTGGGAGTGAGCTGGTGTTCTGTGGACACCACGCGAACAAGTACGCGGAGGATCTCGTGAAGATCACCGTGCGCTACGCGTCCGACCCGGAGTTCAGCTGGCGTGGCGCCGATCTGATGGCGAACTGACCCAGTAACCCGACATAGCCGACCGGAGGCACCCGAAAGGGCGCCTCCGGTCGGCTTTTTCGCATCCCGCACGGATGTAAGGAAGGGCCCCCCGTTAACGCCTGCGGTAGAGGAAGGGCCCCTATTTAACGGCGAGCGTTAAAGAGGGGCCCTTCCTTGCAGTCAGGGGGTCAGAGCGTCTGGACGGTGGCGATGCGCTCTTCGAGCTGCTCGATGGTCGCCTGGGCGCTCGGCGGGCCGCCACAGATGCGGCGCAGCTCGGCGTGGATCTTGCCGTGCGGCTGGCCCGTACGGTGGTGTCGGGCGGCCACCAGGGCGTTCAGCTGGCGACGTAGCGCCACCCGACGCTGGGCGGCACTCATCGGCGCCGGAGGCGCGACGGGGGCCGCAGCGGCCGGCTCAGCGGCTCTGGAGACGGCACGACGACGTTGGGCGGCCAACTGCTCGGCCTGTCGCTTGGTGAGCAGGAGCGAGACCTGGTCGGCGGTCAGGAGGCCGGGCAGGCCGAGGTACTCCTCCTCCTCGGGCGTGCCGGCCTGGGCCGCCGTGCCGAACGAGGCGCCGTCGAAGATGACCTGGTCCAGCTCGGCGGTGGCGGAGAGGGCCGCGAAGCGCTTCTCCAGTTCGCCGCTGGCCTGGTCGTCACGCTGGGCCCGCTCCAGCAGGTCGTCGTCGAAGCCCTCGCGGTCCTTCGGCTTGCCCAGCACGTGGTCGCGCTCGGCCTCCATCTCGCTGGCCAGCCCCAGCAGGTGGGGCACGCTGGGCAGGAAGACCGAGGCAGTCTCACCGGGGCGCCGGGCCCGGACGAACCGGCCGATCGCCTGGGCGAAGTAGAGCGGGGTGCTGGCGCTGGTCGCGTACACCCCCACGGCCAGGCGGGGGATGTCGACGCCCTCGGACACCATCCGGACCGCGACCATCCAACGCTGGTCGGACTCCGCAAACGTCGCGATCCGCGCGGAGGCACCCACGTCGTCGGAGAGCACCACGGCGGCCCGCTCCCCGGTCACCTGCTCGATGAGCTTGGCGTACGAACGGGCGGTCTGCTGGTCGCTGGCGATCACGAGCCCACCGGCGTCCGGCATGCCGGCGTTGCGCAGCACGGTGAGCCGCGCGTCGGCCGCGCGCAGCACCTGCGGCATCCAGTCGCCGGCCGGGTCCAGCGCGGTGCGCCACGCCTGCGCCACGAGGTCCTGGGTCATCGGCTCGCCCAGCCGCGCCGCCAACTCCTCACCGGCGTTGGTGCGCCACCGGGTCTCCCCCGAGTACGCCAGGAACAGCACCGGCCGGACGACGTTGTCGCGGAGGGCGTCGGAGTACCCGTACACGGAGTCGGCGTGGGAGCGCAGCAGTCCGTCGCCGCCCCGCTCGTAGGTGACGAACGGGATGGGGTTGTCGTCGGAGCGGAACGGCGTACCGGTGAGCATCAGGCGCCGCTCGGCACCCTCGAAGGCGGCCTTCACCCCGTCGCCCCAGGAACGGGAGTCGCCGGCGTGGTGGATCTCGTCGAGGATGACCAGGGTCCGGCGGGTGAGCGTGCGCCGCCGGTGCACCTGCGGGGCCATGCCCACCTGGGCGTACGTGACGACGGCGCCGTGGAAGTCGGCCGAGGAGTGCAGGTCGGCGTTGCGGAACGCGGCGTCGAGCTGGATGCCGACCCGGGCGGCCGACTGCGCCCACTGGGTCTTCAGGTGCTCGGTGGGGGCGACCACGGTGACCGCCTCGACGGTGCCGTCCGCCAGCAGCTCGGCGGCGATCCGCAGGGCGAAGGTGGTCTTGCCGGCACCGGGGGTGGCGACCGCGGTGAAGTCCGGGTCACGGCGACGGAGGTACTCCACGAGCGCCTTGCGCTGCCACGCACGTAGGGCGGGGAACGTCTCGATCGCCGGCATGCGGGCCGCCACGCGAAGCTCCTCTCCGACCGCCTGACGAGCGGACCCCGGCCGAGGGCCACGGGTGCCGCCGCCCATGAAAACGCCTCCGCGCAGAAGATGCCGCGAAGGCCGACTCAGCATAACCAGCGGAGCTCCCACAACCCACTCGACGCCACGCTGGTCACATCGGGCCCGACGCGCACCCCCTCCCGCGCCCGCGGTCTTGCACCTTTGGTAACTGAAACGCCCCACATCGCGGCTTTTACCCCGACTACCAAAACTGCAAGATCGCGGACGGAGGGAGCGGGGACGGGACGGGACGGGGACGGGGTGGGGACGGGGGGTTATGGGTGGGTGTCGGTTCTTGGGGGGCGCTGGGGGGCCACCGGGGCGGACCAGCGGCGGCGCAGCGAGATCAGGCGCAGGCCGACGACGAAGGCCGCCGTCGTCGTCAGCCACGCGGCGTTGGCGTGGCCGAGGGCGTCCAGCACCGCGACCAGGATCGAGCCGGCGAGCGCGGCCACCGCGTAGATCTCCCGCCGCAGCACCACCGGTATCTCGGCGGTCAGGAGGTCCCGCCCGAGACCGCCGCCGATCGCGGTGACCATCCCGATCACGCACGCACCGACCGCCGGCACCTGGGCGTCGAGGGCCTTGAGGGTGCCGGTGACGGTGAACAGGCCGAGGCCGGCCGCGTCCAGCACGAGCACGGTGGTGCGCAGCCGGGCGAACTGGGGGTGCAGCCAGAAGACGGCCGCGGCGGTGACGGCGGCCGTCGCCGCGTACCGCCAGTCGGCGAACGCCAGGGGCGGGACCTCGTCGATGGCCAGGTCCCGGAAGATCCCGCCGCCGAGGGCGGCCACGAAGCCGACGAAGACGACGCCGAACAGGTCGAGCCGTTTGGCCACCGCCGCGGAGGCCCCGGAGGCGGCGAAGACCGCGACCCCGGTGAGGTCGGCCAGGAGCAGGGCGGTGGAGGTGTTCACGGGCGCAGGTTACGCGGGCGGCCGAGCCGCCCGCCCCGGATCACTCCGACAGTGACTCGTAGATCTCCTTGCACTTCGGGCAGACCGGCGAGCCCGGCTTGGCGGCCTTGGTCACCGGGAAGGTCTCGCCACAGAGCGCCACGACGTACGTGCCCATGACGGCACTCTCGGCGATCTTCTCCTTGCGGACGTAGTGGAACATCTCCGGACCGGTGTCCGCATCCTTCAGCTCCGGCCGCTCGAGAACCTCTGTGCTCACTTCTGCACCTCCGACCGTCAAGTCTGGCAGGTCACCACCCACCCGGTCCACTTCAGGCCCGACGGCCCGGCGACGTACCGTGATGATCGTGACCAACTTTCACATCCGTTACGGCGCCGAGGTCGCGGAGGCGCTGCGCGCCGGCCACCCGGTGGTCGCCCTGGAGAGCACCATCGTCTCGCACGGCCTGCCCCGGCCGGACAACCTGCACGTCGCCCGGCAGATCGAGCGGGCCGTCCGGGACGCGGGCGCGGTGCCGGCCACCATCGGCATGGTGGGTGGCCGCCTCGTGGTCGGTCTCGACGACGCCGAGCTGACCCGCCTCGCCACCGTCGACGGTGTGGCCAAGCTCTCCGTACGCGATCTCGCCGTCGCGGCGGCGACCGGCGCGGACGGTGCCACCACCGTGGCCGCGACCAGTGCGGTCGCCGCCGCGGCCGGGATCGGGGTGTTCGCCACGGGCGGCCTGGGCGGGGTGCACCGGGAGGCCGCGCAGACCTTCGACGAGTCCGCCGACCTGATGACGCTGGCCCGCACGCCGATCGCGGTGGTCTGCGCCGGGGTGAAGTCGATCCTCGACGTGGGCGCCACGCTGGAGCGGCTGGAGACGCTGGGTGTGGGCGTGGTCGGCTACCGCACCCGCCGCTTCCCCGGCTTCTACCTGACCGACGCCGGCTTCGACCTGGACTGGTCGGTGGACTCGCCGGAGCAGGTGGCGGACGTGCTGGTCGCCCGGGAGCAGCACGGGGTGCACCGCGGCGGGTTGATCGTTGCCCATCCCCTGCCGGTCGACGAGCAGCTCGACCCGGCCCTGCACGACCGCACCCTGACCGAGGGGCTGGCACTGCTGGAGCGCGACGGGGTGACGGGCAAGGCGGTCACGCCGTACCTGCTGGCGCACTTCCACTCGGCGACGCAAGGCGCGAGCCTGGCGGTGAACGTCCGGATCATCCTGCGGAACGCCGACCTCGCCGCCCGGATCGCGGTGGCGGCGGCGGCCCGCCGCGCCGCCGCATGACGGCAGGTCGTGTCCTCGTCGTCGGGGACCTGATCACCGACGTGGTGGCGGTGCTCACCGGGCCGCCCGCCCCCGGGTCGGACACCCCGGCGCGGATCAGCTTCAGCGGCGGCGGCCAGGCGGCGAACACGGCCGCCTGGCTCGCCGCGCTGCGCGTACCGGTGACGCTGGTCGGGGCGGTCGGGGACGACGGCCCCGGCCGGGAGCGGGTGGCGGAGCTGGAACGGGCCGGCGTCGACTGCGCGGTCGTCCGCCATCCGGACCGGGCGACCGGCACCGTGATCGTGCTGGCGTCGGGCGACGAGCGCACGATGATCACCGAGCGTGGCGCGAATCTGGCGTTGACCGCGGAGGCGGTCGACGCGGCCCTGGCCGGCGCACCCGACGCGCGGCATCTGCACCTGTCCGCGTACACCCTGTTGGACGCCGAGTCGCGCGGTGCCGGGCTGCGCGCGCTGGCCGCGGCGCGCGAGCGCGGGCTCAGCACCAGCGTCGACGCGGCGTCCGCGGCGCCGCTGCGGCGGGTCGGCGCGGCGGCCTTCCTGGCCTGGGTACGCGAGGTGGACCTGCTGCTGGTCAACGCCGACGAGGCGGCGGTGCTGGCCGGCGGGCTGGACCCGGCGGCGCAGGGGCGCGTGCTGTGCGCCTCGGCCCGGCGGGTGGTGCTCAAGCGGGGGGCGGCCGGTGCGGTCTGGGTGGACCGGGCCGCGATGGTCACGTCGACCCCGACCCGCCGGATGGCGGTGGTCGACGCGACCGGGGCGGGCGACGCGTTCGCCGCCGGCCTGCTGGCGGCCTGGCTCGACGGCGCCACCCCGGAGGCGGCGCTGCGGCGGGCCGGTGACCTGGGCGCGGCGGCGGTCTCCCGGGTCGGAGCGCGACCGGGGACCTGAGGGGGCGGGCGGGCTTCGGCCGGGCCGGTGCGCCGGCCCGGTCAGGGCTCGGCGTCGATGACCCGGTGCGGGCGTTCCTCGGCGGTGAGACTCATCGGCGGGGTGTCGTCCTGCTGGCGCGGCTGGAACCGGTTCATCAGCCGGTGCTCGTCCTTGGGCGGTCGGTCGTTGGCGAGCAGGACCGCCAGCCACGGGATGAGGATCATGCCGAGGCCGACCAGCGGCAGCCACAGCCACAGCAGCGGGGCCTGCACGCCGACCAGGACCGCTCCGACGATCACGCAGGCCACCCGGACGCCCATCATCAGCACATAGCGCTTCTGGCGACTGGTGAGCTGGTCGTCCTGGCTGCGCGAGGCGTCGGTGATCAGAATCGGCTGATACGCCTGACGCTTCACCACGGACCTCCTCAAGGGGATTACGACCCATCCTGTCACTCCCCGTGCTTGATCAGCGAGAATCGACGCATCGGGGTTCGTGTTACCTGCGTGGTACGCTCGGCCCGTGGGCAGCAGGTTCAGCTTCACCGAGGAGGCTCTGGCCAACCTGCGGGTCTACGACGTCACGCCGAGGGAAGTCTGGGAGGCGCTGCACAGCAGCCGGCGGGTCATCCGTCACCTGGGCGACGACGTGATGGTCGTCTACGCCACCGCCCGCCGGGGTCGCCGGCTGGCCGTGCTGCTCGCCGAGGCCGACGGCACCGACAACGACTGGGACATCCTCTCCGCCCGCGAGCTGAGCGACGTGGAGGCCAAGCGCTACGACGAGGCCGTGCGGAGATCTCGCCGATGAGGGGGCGTGACGATGAACCGTGACGACGCGACCAAGCAGTTCCACGGCGGCGACGGGCTCGCCGAGCTGATCGACGAGAGCCCGGCGGCGGAACTGCCGACGCCGGACACCGACACCCCGATGGTGAGCCGTTCGGTCCGGCTGCCGCTGGAGACGTACGAGCGGGTCCGGGCGGCCGCCGACGCGCGCGGCATCGGGGTCACCACCCTGATGCGACAGTGGATCGAGGCCGGCCTGGCCGACCTGGACGACTCGGCGACGGTCTCCCTCGCCGACGTACGGCGAGCCCTCGCCGCCCTGTCCCGGCCGACCGCCGCCTGACCGACCGGCCCCGCGCCGACCGTTCAGGGCGCCGCCGGGAAGGTTCCCCCGGCGGCCTCGCCGCGTCCCAGCGGCGACGCCGACATCTCCGGGGGGCGGCCCCGGCTGCGCAGGGCGTCGGCGACCGCCACGCCGGCCAGCACCGCGGCCACCACCGCCAGGGCCAGCATCGGCGACCCCGCCGTGAGCGGCGCGGCGGCGACGGCCAACACCCCGACCGCGACCAGCCGGGGCGCGGAGATCCGGCCGAAGATCTCGTACTCGAAGCGCGCCCGGGCGAGCAGGAACAGCGCCGGCCCGCCGAGGATGAAAATCAGCCAGGCCGGGTCGAGCCGGCCGAACGGGTGGTTGATCACCAGCTCGTAACCCACCCCGGTGGCCAGCACGCCGAGGACGATGAACAGGTGGGTCCGGGTCGCCGACGCGCCCAGCCGGCCCGGAGACCGGGCCAGGCGCAGCGCCTCGGCGAGCAGGTGCCCCGCCCGGTGGAAGTAGATCCGCCACAGCAGCGCGGTGGTCAGGAAGGCGACGGTGAACGCGCCCGCCCGCTCGTAGGAGTACTCGGTACCGCTGAAGCTGACCCCGATGACCAGGATCGTCTCCCCGAGGGAGATCAGGAAGATCTGCTGGTACCGCTCGGCGAGGTGCTCACCCTCGATCCGCCAGCCGGACGCGGGCGCCGGCCCCAGCCGGGGCACCGGCCAACCGGCCAGGGCCGCCGCGCTGTCGACGACCAGGGCCAGCGCCCACAGCGCCAGCCGCCAGTCGTCGGGCCCGAGCGCCCCGGCGACCCAGGCCACGCCGCCCACCGCCGCCCAGGCGGCCAGCCGGAACGGCACCTGCCGGCGCGGATGTCCGCGCAGGGCCGTCGCGATGAGCAGCGGACGGCCGATCATCACCGCCAGGTACGCGACCACGAACGTCAGCGCCCGCTCCTCGAACGCACGGGGCAGCGCCACGGCCATCACCAGGCTGCCGAACATCGAGCCGGCGACCGCGAACTGGATCACCGACCGCTCGGGCTCGTACCGGCTGGTCACCCAGGTGGTGATCGACCAGACCAGCCACAGCGCGAGGAACAGCATCAAGGTGTGCACGATGCCGACGAGCAGCTCCCCCGCCCCGATGTCGTCGATCAGCCGCTTGGACACGCGGGTCAGCGCGAAGACGAACACGAGGTCGAAGAAGAGCTCCAGGAAGGTGGCCCGGGGCGAGCTGCCCGACGGGCGCAGCAGGGCCGCGCCTCTCCCGCTGCTCATCCGGCGATCCTGGTCACCTCGCTTCAACGAGCCGCCGCCGGGCCCGTTGCGTCAGTCCCCGGTGGCCTTCGCCTTCGCCGCCGCCTTCATCTGCTGCTTGTACTCGCGCACCCGCCGCAGCGATTCGGCGTCGGTCACGTCGGCGACGGACCGGTGGGCGCCCGGTTCGCCGTACCCACCGGCGGCCTCCCGCCAGCCCTCCGGTGTCACCCCGAAGCGCTTGCCGAGCAGCGCCACGAAGATCTGCGCCTTCTGCCGACCGAAGCCGGGTAGCTCCGCGACGCGGCGGAGCAGGTCGGCGCCGTCCGAGGCGTCGGCCCACAACCGGGCGGCGTCGCCGTCGTACCGGTCCACGAGCACGCGGCAGACCTCCTGCACCCGGGCGGCCATCGCCTTGGGGAACCGGTGCAGTGCCGGCGGGGTGGCGAAGAGCGTGACCAGGGCGTCGGGGTCGTACCCGGCCAGTTCGGCGGCGTCCGGCTCGTGACCGAGGCGCTGCACGAGGACGTACGGCGAGGAGAACGCCTTCTCCATCGCCACTTGTTGATCTAAAACCATCCCCACGAGCAGCGCCAGCGGGCTGCGTTCCAGCAGCCGGTTGGCCTCGGGGTCGATGGGCAGGACGAGGGTCATGGGGTCATCCTGCCGCCCGCCGGCCGGACCGGAGGCGTCGACGCTCCGTCCGGGCCGGTCGGCCACGTGATGCGACCCGCACTCCGGTTCACGGTGAGGTTAGCCTGTGCTAACTTCTCCTCGGCCACCCGTCTACCGTCGTGAAGGGGTTCCCACCGTGTCCGTCTCGCTCCGCAGGTCCACCGCGACGCTGGTCGCCACCGGGCTGCTCGGGTTCGGCCTGGTCGCCTGCGGGTCCGACGAGGACGGCGCCGGCGACCCCGGCAAGCTGAACGACAAGACCATCACGGTCTACAGCGGCCGCAACGAGCAGCTGGTCAAGCCCCTGCTGGAGAAGTTCACCCAGCAGACCGGCATCAAGGTGCAGACCCGGTACGCCACCACCGCCCAGCTCGCCGCCCAGCTGGTGGAGGAGGGCGACCGGTCCCCGGCCGACGCCTTCTTCGCCCAGGACGCGGGCGCGCTCGGCACCGTGGCCAAGAAGGGCATGTTCACCACCCTGCCGGCGGAGACCACCGGCAAGGTGGCCGAGACCTACCGGGCCCGCAACGGCGAGTGGGTGGGCCTGAGCGCCCGCTCCCGGGTGCTGGTCTACAACGCCGACCAGGTCACCGCCGCCGACCTGCCGGCGTCCGTCTTCGACCTGACCGGCCCGGCGTGGAAGGGCAAAGTCGGCGTCGCGCCGACCAACGCCTCCTTCCAGGCGTTCGTCACCGCGATCCGGGTCCAGCACGGCGACCAGAAGGCCAAGGACTTCCTCGCCGGGCTCAAGGCCAACGAGCCGCAGATCCGGGACAACAACGTCAAGATCGTGGAGGCCGTGAACAGCGGTGAGATCCCGGTCGGCCTGGTCAACCACTACTACCTGGGCGAGGTCGCCAAGGAGCAGGGCACCACGCCGGAGGGCCTCAAGGCCAAGCTGCACTTCTTCCCCGGCGGCGACACGGGCTCCCTGGTCAACGTGGCCGGCGTCGGTGTGCTGAAGCGCGCCGCCGAGGACACGGACACCAAGGCGTTCGTCGACTTCATGCTCGGCGCCGAAGCCCAGAGGTACTTCGCCGAGGAGACCTTCGAGTATCCGGTGGTGACCGGTGTGCCCGGCCCGGCGTACGTGCCGCCGCTGGCCGAGCTGAAGGTTCCGGCGATCGACCTCAACGACCTGGACACGCTCGACGCCACCGTCAAGATGATCACCGAATCGGGGCTGGTGCCCTGAGCACCCCCACGACCACCGCAGGGCCGGCCCTGGAGGGGCCGGCCCTGTCCGGCGTACGCGGACGGGCACGCCGACTGGCCCCGCGCCCGACGCTGCTCGCGACCTCGACCCTCGCGGTGGCCGTGGCCCTGCTGCCCCTGGTCTACCTCGCGGTACGCACCGCCGAGGCGGGTGCCGCACGGGTCGCCGACGAGCTGTGGACCGAGCGGGTCGGTCTGCTCGCGCTGCGCAGCCTCGGCCTGGCCGCCGTCGTCACCGCCGCGTGCGTGGTGCTCGGGGTCGGCACCGCGTTCCTCGTCACCCGCACCGACCTGCCGGCCCGGCGGCTCTTCGCTGTGCTGGCGGCCCTGCCGCTCGCGGTACCGACCTACATCGCCGCCTTCGCCTGGGTCTCCGAGATCGACGGGCTGGAGGGGTTCTGGCCGGCGGCGCTGGTGCTCACCCTGTGCTCCTACCCGTACGTCTTCCTGCCGGTCGCGGCGGCCCTCCGGGGTGCGGATCCGGCCCAGGAGGAGGTGTCCCGCTCGCTGGGCCGCAGCGGCTGGCAGACCTTCACCGCCGTGACGCTGCGGCAGATCCGCCCGGCCACCGCGGCCGGCGCGCTGCTGGTCGCCCTGTACGTGCTCTCCGACTTCGGCGCGGTGTCGATCCTGCGCACCGACACCTTCACCCGGGCCATCTTCGTCGCCTTCGACCTCGGCTTCGACCGCACCGGCGCGTTGGTGCTCTCCAGCGTGCTGGTGGTGCTGACCGTGCTGCTGCTGGCCGGCGAGACGGTCACCCGGCGGCGGGGCGCCCGGTACGCCCGCCTCGGCGGCGCCCGGCGGCCGGCCCCGCGGCTGCGGCTCGGCACGGCCCGCTGGCCCACCCTGGCCGCTCTGCTCGGCGTGGCCGTCCTCGCGCTCGGCGTGCCCGCGGCCAGTCTCGCCCGACGGCTCGTCACTGGGGTGTCCCGGCCCGGCGCGCTGCCCGAGGTGCTCGCCGCCGCCGGCAATTCGCTGACCGTCTCACTGGCCGGCGCCGCGCTGACGATGCTGCTGGCGCTGCCGCTGGGCCTGCTCGCCGCGCGCGCCCCCGGGCCGCTGACCACCGCGCTGGACCGGCTGGCGTACCTCTCGCACGCCCTGCCCGGCGTGGTGATCGGGCTGTCGCTGATCTTCTTCGGGATCAACGTGGCGTATCCGCTCTACCAGACTCGGTGGCTGCTCGCCCTCGCCTACGCCACGCTGTTCCTGCCCCTCGCGGTCGGCGCGGTGGCCGGTGCCGCCGCCCAGTCCCCGCCCGGCCTGGAGGAGGTCGCCCGCTCCCTCGGGCGCGGGCCGCTGACCGTGCTGCGCACGGTCACCCTGCCGCTGACCGTGCCCGGTATCGGGGCGGGCGCGGCGCTGGTGTTCCTCACCGGCATGAAGGAACTGCCCGCCACCCTGCTGCTGCGCCCGACCGGCACCGACACGCTCGCCACCGAGCTGTGGACCGCCACCGCCGTCGGCGCGTACGCCGCCGCGGCACCGTACGCGGCCCTGCTGGTGGCGATCTCGGCGCTACCCACCTGGCTGCTGGTCGCCCGCAGCGGCCTGCTCGACAAGGAGGACCGGGGATGAGCGAGGTCGTGGTCACGGGAGTGGTCAAGCGGTACGGGTCGGTCACCGCGCTGGCCGGCGTGGACCTCACCATCGGGTCGGGGCTGCTCACCGCCGTCCTCGGCCCGTCCGGCTGCGGCAAGACCACCCTGCTGCGCTGCCTGGCCGGCTTCGAGCGACTGGACGCCGGGGAGATCCGCATCGACGGCGTCCCGGTCGCTGGCAACGGCCGGCACCTGCCGACCCACCGCCGCCGCATCGCCGTGGTCCCGCAGGAAGGCGCGCTGTTCCCGCACCTCAGCGTGGCCGGCAACGTCGGGTACGGCCTCGACCGGGCCGTCCGCCGGAGCGACCGCGTCGAGGAGGTGCTCACCCTCGTCGGCCTCGCCGGTTACGGGGACCGGATGCCGCACCAGCTCTCCGGCGGGCAGCAGCAGCGGGTCGCGGTGGCCCGCGCGCTGGCGCCCCGGCCGTCGGTGGTGCTGCTGGACGAGCCGTTCAGCGCCCTCGACGCGGGACTGCGGGCCGGGCTGCGGCACGACGTCCGGGAGGCGCTGCGCGCCGACGGCGCCACCGGCGTCCTCGTCACCCACGACCAGGGTGAGGCCCTCTCGGTGGCCGACGAGGTGGTGGTCCTGCGCTCCGGCCGGGTGGTCCAGGCCGGCACGCCGACGACCGTCTACCGGGAGCCGGCGGACGAGTGGGTGGCCGGTTTCGTCGGTGAGGCCGTGCTGCTGCCGGCGGTCGCCGAGGACGGCGCCGCCCGGACCGCGCTCGGCACCGTGCCGCTGGCCGGCGCCGCACCGAGCGGCCCGGTGACCGTGCTGGTCCGCCCCGAGCAGGTACGCCTCACGCCGGGAGCCGGCACGGTGACGGCCACGGTCCTGCGGCACGACTTCCACGGGCACGACGCCCTGGTCGGGCTCCGGCTGGCCGACGGCACCCGGCTCACCGCGCGGATCCTCGACGGCGGCCCGACGGTCCCGGTCGGCGCCGAGGTGTCGGTACACGTCGACGGCGCCGCCCGCGCGTTCCCCGCGGTCGGCACACCCACGCCGGCCCCCGTGTAAGGAAGGGCCCCTTCTTAACGCCTGCGGTAGAGGAAGGGCCCCCGCTTAACACCCCCGTCCCCGGGTGCGGCCGTCGCGAGGCGGCCCGGCGGACCGTGCGGGCACGGTCCACCGGGCCGGTGGGGAGGGTCAGTTGACGACGAAGAGCAGCCGGTTAGGCGAGCCGGTGCCCGGACTGGTGACCCTGCCCGTGGTGGCGTTGGTGATCAGGTAGCTGCCGACCTGCGACGGGGTCCAGGACGGGTTGGCCGAGAGCACCAGGGCCGCGGCCCCGGCCACGTGCGGCGCGGCCATCGACGTGCCGCTGAGGGTGGCGGTCGAGGTGTCGCTGGTCCGGTACGCCGACAGGATGCTCGACCCCGGCGCGAAGATGTCCACGCAGGAGCCGTAGTTCGAGAACGACGAGCGGGCGTCGGTGCTGGTGGTGGAGCCGACGGTCAGCGCCGAGGGGGTCCGGGCCGGCGAGGAGTTGCAGGCGTTGGCGTTGGAGTTGCCGGCCGCCAGCGCGTACGTGATGCCGGAGCTGATCGAGTTGGCGACCGCGTTGTCGAGGGCGCTGCTGGCCCCGCCGCCGAGGCTCATGTTGGCCACGGCCGGCTTGACCGCGTTGGCGGTCACCCAGTTGACGCCGTTGACGACGCCGGTGGTGCTGCCGCTGCCGGAGCAGTTGAGGACCTTCACCGCGACCAACCGGACCTGCTTCGCGACGCCGTACGTGGAGCCGCCGACCGTACCGGCGACGTGGGTGCCGTGGCCGTTGCAGTCGGTGTTGTTGCCGTCCACCGCGTTGGTGCCCCAGGTGGCTCGGCCGCCGAACTGGGTGTGCGTGGTCCGGATGCCGGTGTCGATGATGTACGCCCGCACGTTGGAGGCGGTGTTCGGGTACGTGTAGCTGCGGCTGAGCGGGAGGCTGCGCTGGTCGATCCGGTCCAGCCCCCACGGCGGGTTGGTCTGGGTGGCCGAGGCGGTGAGCACCTGGTCCTGCTCGACGTACGCCACCGCCGGATCGGCGGCGAGCCGGCGCGCCTGGCCGACGCTCAGCGTGGCGCTGAAGCCGGTCAGGGCGGCGCTGTAGACGTCGCCGACGCTGCCGCCGTACCGCTTGGCCAGCGTCGCGGCACGGTCGGGCACGGCGGTGCGGGCGGCGAACGAGCCGGCGGCGCCGACCGCGTCGGACCTCAGGACGACCAGGTAGCTTCCGCTGATCGCGTTCGGTGCCCCCGCACCCCGGATCTCCCCGACGGGCGCGGCCTGGGCCGGGACGGTGGTGGCCGCCGAGACGGCCACCGCGGTGGCGACGACGGCGAACGCCCGGATGAGGCGCCGCCGCGGAGCGGACCCTGCTGGCATCGTCTGCCTCCCTACCGGCGCACCCGGCTTCTGGCCTCATGAGTACGCCATCGATGGTCAGTGCAGGTCATGCTAGCCGTGACATAGATCGTCATCACTAGCCTGTTCATCAACTGAAGTGCCGGCCCCGCCGATCCGGCGGGTGGCGCCGACCGGGCGGGGGACGGCAGGCAGGATGACGACGTGGACGAACACGACATGTTGCTCTCCCCCGGCGGGGTGGACGCGCTGCGAACCGCGCTGACGCGGGCGGGATTCACCTCGAACGGCATCGCCGCGCGGCTCGGTCCGCAGGCCACCGGAGGGGTGGCCCGCAACGACTTCCGCGCCGCCCTGCGCGCCACCGCCGACCGCGACCCCCTCGGCACCCTGATCCGGGTCTTCATCTGCGAGCAGACCGAGCCGGAGGCCGCCGTCGCCGCCGCGCTCGCGCCGCTGTCGCTGGACGAGGCGCTCGCCGGGGGCCTGGTGGAGCGACAGGGCGACGGGCTGCGGATGGGCCTGGACCTGGAGCCGTACGGGGACGAGTGGTGGGTGCTCGCCGACGTCCCGGCCAGCGCCCGGCCGGGCCGGCCGCTGCACGCCGAGCATGTGCTCGGCATCGGCGGGGCGACCCAGACGCTGATCGGCGCGACCGTCCGCCGGCCGGTGGAGACCGCCCTGGACCTGGGCACCGGTTCCGGCGTCCAGGCACTGCACCTGTCCACCCACGCCCGCCGGGTGACCGCGACCGATCTCTCCGAGCGGGCGCTGCGGTTCGCCGCCACCACCGCCGCGCTCAACGGGCAGGACTGGGAGTTGCTGCGCGGCGACATGGTGTCGCCGGTCGCCGGTCGCCGGTTCGACCTGGTGGTCAGCAACCCGCCGTTCGTGGTCGGGCCCGGCACCACCACCCACGTCTACCGGGACTCCGGCCGGGTCGGCGACGCCATCGGAGCGGAGCTGGCAGCCGCCGCGCCGGGGCTGCTCACCGACGGCGGCACCATGCAGTACCTCGCCAACTGGGTGCACGTCGCCGGCGAGGAGTGGGACGAGCGGGTCGCCGGCTGGTTCGCCGGTACCGGCCTGGACGCCTGGGTGATCCAGCGCGAGGTCGCGGACCCCATGGCGTACGTCAACCTGTGGCTCACTGACGTCGGTCACACCGCCGACCCGCAGCGGATGGCGGACTGGCTGGACTGGTTCGACGCGCACAAGGTGGAGGCGATCGGCTTCGGCATCGTCTCGCTGCGCCGCGCCGGGCACGACGACCCGACGGTGCGGGTCGAGGACCTGCGCCAGCGGGTCGAGGCGCCGCTCGGCGACCGCGTCGCCGGCTGGTTCGACCGCCAGGACTGGCTTCGCGTACGCGACACCGACGGGCTGCTCGCCGCGCGCTACCGGGCGGCCGACGGCCTCCAGCTGCGCCAGGAGGCCACCATGGGCGACGAGGGGTGGGCGGTGGACCGGCAGGTCCTCGCCATGCCGCACGGGCTGCGCTGGACCGAGGAGATCGACCCGCTGGTGCTCGCGCTGGTCGGCGGCGCGGACGGCCGGCTCGCGCTGCGGGACCAGCTCGCCCTGCTCGCCGTCGCCCACGACGTCGCGCCGGAGGAACTGGCCGAGGCCGCCAGCCCGATCGTGGCGCACCTGGTGGAGCGCGGCTTCATCGAGCCGGTGACCGACTGATGCGCGCGGTGGTGCAGACGGTCGGCCGGGCCGGCGTGACAGTGGACGGCGAGGTGGTCGGCGCCATCTCCGACGGCCTGCTGGTGCTGCTCGGCGTGACCCACACCGACACGGCCGACACCGCGCGGACGATGGCCCGCAAGGTGCACGAGCTGCGCATCCTCGACGACGAGCGGTCCGCCGCCGACACCGGCGCGCCGATCCTGGTGGTCAGCCAGTTCACCCTGTACGGCGACGCCCGCAAGGGCCGTCGTCCGAGCTGGACGGCCGCCGCCCCGGCGGAGGTCGCGGAACCCCTGGTGACCGAGGTCGTCGAGGCGCTGCGCAGCCGCGGCGCCAAGGTCGAGACCGGCCGCTTCCGCGCCCACATGCTGGTGGAGAGCGTCAACGTAGGCCCCCGCACCCTCCTACTCGATCTCTGACCCCACCCCCACCCCACTCCCCGACCTCCCCGCCCTCCCGCCCTCTCCCCTCGGGTTGATCAAGGGGTTTGCGTCAGGTTCCGGACGACATCCTGACGCAAACCCCTTGATCAACAAGGTGAGGGCGGCGACGGGAGCGGTCAGCCGAACAGGCCGCGGCGTTGCAGGGACTGGCGCAGCCACGCGTCGAGTTGGGCGGTCCAGTCGGTGCGGTCGGCGGTGGCGTGGTCGACGGTGAAACGGCCGAAGGCGTCCCGGCCCTCGGTGAACAGACCGCCCCGCTTGTCCAGCTCCAGCACCACCTGCATCTGGCGCGGGTCGGCCACGAAGGTGACCTCCAGCTGGTTGATCGCCCGGGCGTACTGCGGCGCCGGGTGGAACTCGATCTCCTGGTAGAACGGCAGCGTCTGGTGCACGCCGTAGATGTGACCGCGCTCGACGTCGGCGCGGGCGAACCGGAAGCCCAGCCGCAGGAACGCCTCCAGGATCCGCTCCTGGGCCGGCAGCGGGTGCACGGCCAGGGCGTCCAGGTCGCCCTTGTCCACCGAGCGGGCCACCTCCAGCTCGGTACGCAGGCCCATCGTCATGCCGTGCAGGTGCTGCCCGTACACCTCGGTGAGGGGGGTCTCCCACGGCACGTCGAAGCGGAACGGGACGTCGTACCGTTGCCCGGCCTCCAGCCGGAACGCGCCGGTGACCTGCTGGCGGTGGAACTCCTGGGTGGTCTGGTAGTCGTTGTCGCCGCTCTCCACCTCGACCCGGGTGACCAGCCCGAGGGACACATAGGACACGTCGACCTGGTGGTCGCCGCCCGCCACGTGCACGGTTCCCTCCACCTGGCCGCCGGGACGGCAGTTCGGGTTCGCCAGCACGGTTTCCACCGAGGGGCCACCGACGCCCATTGCCTGCATGAGCCGCTTGAAGACCACGACGCCCTCCGTTACCTGTCCCCTGTCCACCGACGTTCGCCGGTGCGGTCCGGCCACCACGGCCGACCGCAGGCACGGTAACCGGCGCTGACAAGGCACCGACGGCGACGACACGCGTACGCGCCGAACGGGCCGCGCGCGATCTCTGTCGGGTCCCCGATCGCCTCACTCCCGTTTCACGCCCCGCCCGCCAAGCTGTTTGTCACCGGCACCACTGGGCCGGACCAGCGGCACAGACGTGGACACGGGGAGAGACGAAAGATGGCCCTGCAGATGATGGAGCACCGGATGAGCACGGTCGGTCGCACCGACGCCGACCACGGCACCGAGACCATGGCCGACCTGGACGCCACCGACGAGCGCGGCATCTCCACGGACCTGGTCCGGGCGTACCTCAACGGGATCGGCCGCACGAAGCTGCTGACCGCCGCCCAGGAGGTCGAGCTGTCCAAGCGGATCGAGGCCGGACTCTTCGCCGAGGAGAAGCTCGCCACCTGCACCCCCGTCTCCGCGGAGCTGCGCGCCGACCTGGCGACGATCGTCGCCGAGGGCCGCGCCGCCAAGGACCACCTGCTGGAGGCGAACCTGCGGCTGGTGGTCAGCATCGCCAAGCGCTACACGGGCCGTGGCATGGCGTTCCTGGACCTGATCCAGGAGGGCAACCTCGGCCTCATCCGCGCCGTCGAGAAGTTCGACTACACCAAGGGCTACAAGTTCTCTACGTACGCCACCTGGTGGATCCGCCAGGCCATCACCCGCGCCATGGCCGACCAGGCCCGCACCATCCGCATCCCGGTGCACATGGTCGAGCAGGTCAACCGCATGGTGCGCGTACGCCGGGAGCTGTCGGTGACGCTGGGCCGTGAGCCCACGCTGAGCGAGGTCGCGCGGGCGCTGGAGGTCCCGGAGTTCCAGGTGATCGAGCTGATCTCGTACGACCGGGAGCCGGTGAGCCTCGACCAGGCAGTCGGCGAGGACGGCGAGAGCGCCCTCGGTGACTTCGTCGCCGCCGTGGATCCGGCGGCCGGGCCCGGTGACGCCGCGGCGCAGGGCGAGCTGCGCAACGAGGTGAGCGTCGTCCTGGCCACCCTCTCCCAGCGGGAGCAGGCGGTGATCCGGCTGCGGTTCGGTCTCGACGACGGCCGCCAGCGCACCCTGGACGAGGTGGGCCGGGAGTTCGGCCTGTCCCGGGAGCGGATCCGGCAGATCGAGAAGGTGACCCTGCTGAAGTTGCGCGCCCCGGAGCGGGCGCAGCGCCTGGAGGCGTACGCCTGCTGACGCGACCTGGACCACGTGGGGGGGGGCCGCGGGGGGGGGGGGCCCCCCCCCGGGGGGGGGGGGCCCCCCGGGGCCCCCCCCCCGGGAGAACCCAAGTTGTTTTTAAAACCGGGTGTTATTACTGGGGCACCGCACCGCCC
>NZ_JBITMC010000004.1:184460-239653 GCF_044465805.1 Micromonospora sp. NPDC049497
GGCGCCCCCGGGGGGGGGGCCGGGGGGGGGGGGGCGCCGGGCGGCGCCCCCCCCGGCCCCGGGGGGGGCCCGGGGGGGGGGGGGGGCCCCCCACGTCGTTGCGGCGCTTGACCTCGGCGGACATCCGCGGTAGAAACCTCTTGGTTATTGAACCAGGAGGTTATATTCAGTGGACACGGACGCGCTCGACGCCACCTTCTCGGCCCTTGCCGACCCGACCCGCCGGGCCATCCTCGCCCGGCTCGCGGCCGGCGAGGCGACCGTGACCGAGCTGGCCGCGCCGTTCGCGATGAGCCAGCCGGCCATCTCCAAGCACCTCCGGGTGCTGGAACGCGCCGGCCTGGTCACGCGGGGGCGGGACGCCCAACGGCGACCCTGCCGGCTGGCGGCCGAGCCGCTGCGGGAGGCCACGGCGTGGCTGGCGGACTACCGCGACTACTGGGCGGAGAGCTACCAGCGCCTGGACGCGCTACTGGACGACCTCCAGCGCAGCGGCACCGAGAGCCGCGCCCGGTGACGGGCACCCACGACCCACTCGTGGTGCACGCGCCCGGTGACCGGCACATCGTGCTCAGCCGGATGTTCGACGCGGCGGCTCCGCTGGTCTTCGGCGCGTTCACCCGGCCGGAGCTGCTGGTCCGCTGGTACGGGGCGCGGGGCTGGCGGCTCGTCGAGTGCGAGGTCGACCTGCGGGTGGGCGGCCGCTGGCGCTTCGTGTCGCACGGCCCCGGCGGGCGGATGGTGCAGTACGGCACGTACCGGACGGTCGACCCGCCGCACCGGCTGGCCTGCACCGAGCTCTTCGAGGACCAGTCCTATCCGGGCGAGACGCTGGTCGACCACGAGTTCACCGAACTGGTCGGGCGGACCACCGTCACCACCACCCTGCGGTACGCCACACCCGAGGGCCGGGACACGGTGTTGCGCTATCCGATGGCCCGTGGCGTCGGAGAGAGCTTCACCCGCCTGGCCGACCTGCTCCACCAGACATCGACGACAGGAGAGATTCCGTGAACTGGACGCTGGAAGTGGTGGTCGTACCGGTCTCCGACGTGGACCGGGCGAAGGAGTTCTACGCCGAGCGGCTCGGCTTCGCCGTCGACCACGACACCGTGATCAACGACGACGCGCGGATCGTACAGCTGACCCCGCCGGGCTCCGGCTGCTCGATCGTCATCGGCAAGGGCGTGGTGCCCGACATGCCGCCGGGGTCGCTCAAGGGCCTCCAACTGGTCGTGCCGGACCTCCACAAGGCCCGCGCCGAGCTGGTCGAGCGGGGTGTCGAGGTCAGCGAGATCCAGGTGGTGGGCAAGAACCCGCGCCCCGTGCCGGAGCCTCTGGACAACGTCGGCTTCGTCTTCTTCACCGACCCGGACGGCAACTCCTGGGGCGTGCAGCAGATCTCCAGCCGCCCTTGAGCGCCCGCCCCACCGGCGATAGGCGTTAAGAAGGGCCCCTTCCTCTACCGCAGGCGTTAAGAAGGGGCCCTTCCTTTCACAGGCGGCGGGGGCCGGTGTCGGGGCGGGCGGCGGCGGAACCGACGCGGACCGTCGCGTGCAGCACCGAGATGCCGTCGGGTCGCGCGAGCACCGGGTTCAGCGTCAACGCGCGGACCCGGGGCTGCTCGTCGGCGAGCCGGCCCACACGCAGCAGCAGGTCCGCCAGGGCGGCCCGGTCCACCGGCGCGGCCCCCCGGTGACCGCGCAGCAGCGGCGCCGCGCGCGGCTCGTCGACGAGTTCGGCGGCGTCGCGGTCGGTCAGCGGCACCGCCCGCCAGGCCCGGTCCCCGAGCAGCTCGGTGGCGACGCCGCCGAGGCCGAAGCCCACCACCGGGCCGAACGCAGGGTCCTCCACCAGCTCCACCACACAGGCCACGCCGGGCGGGACCATCGGCTGGACCAGGACGTCCGCGCCGAAGACCGTCGCCATCTCGGCGTACGCGCGGTGCACCGTCGCCGCGTCCGGCAGGTCGAGACGGACGGCCCCGAGGTCCAGCCGGTGCCGCAGACCGGGGGCGGCGGCCTTCAGGGCCACCGGGAACCCGAGCCGCGTCGCCGCGTCCACCGCCTCGTCGACCGTGCGCGCCGGCACCGACTGGACCACGTCGATGCCGTACGCGGCGAGCAGCCCGATCGGGTCCAGCGCCTCGGGTCGCAGCGCCACCTGCGCCGCCTCCGGGTCGACGTCGGGCAGCTCGGGCAGGGTGCCCGGGGACCGGCGGAGCCAGTCGGCGTACGCGGTGACCCGGGCGAGGGCGCGGACCGCCTCCTCCACACCCCCGTACGCGGGCACGCCGGCCGGCGCCCGGCCGACCAGGAACGTCGCCACGGTCGGCTTGCCGGCGACGAGTGCGGCGGGCAGGGCGGCGGTGAAGTCCCGTTCCACGTCGGAGAGCTGACCGGGCAGCGGTGGCGCGAAGACCGCCACCAGGGCGTCCACCCGGTCGTCGGCGGCGGCCCCGGCGAGCGCGGCGGCGAACTCCGGCGCGCCGGCCCGGGGCCCGACGTCGCGCGGGTAGCCGTCGGCGAGGGTCAGTCCCTGTGCGGCGCAGGCGGTCGCGGCGAGGCCGGTCAGCGCCGAGGAGTTGCCGACCACGCCGACCCGGCGACCGGCCGGGAGCGGCTGGTTGGCCAGCAGCACCCCGACGTCGAGCAGCTCGGACACGGTGTCCACCCGGATCACGCCGGACTGGGCGAACAGGGCGCTGACGGCGACCTCGTCCGGGCCGGTGGAGGGGCCCAGGCCGGGTGGCCGGGCCGGCGAGGCCAGGGCGACCACCGGCTTCTCCCGCCCGATCCGTCGGGCCAGCCGGGCGAACTTGCGCGGGTTCCCGAAGGTCTCCAGGTACAGCATGATCACGTCCGTGCCGGGGTCGTCCTGCCAGTACTGCATCAGGTCGTTGCCCGACACGTCGGCCCGGTTGCCCGCGGAGACGAAGCTGGACAGGCCCAGCCCGCGCCGGTCCGCCTCGGCCAGCAGCGCCACCCCGAACGCGCCGGACTGGCTGAAGATGCCAACCCGGCCGGGCACCGGCAGCCTCGGGGCGAGCGTGGCGTTCAGGCGTACCGTCGGGTCGGTGTTGGCCACCCCGAGACAGTTCGGGCCGACCACGCGCATGCCCGCCGCGTGCGCCGCGCGGACCAGGGCGCGCTGCGCGGCCGCTCCCTCCGCGCCGGCCTCGGCGAAGCCGGCGGAGATGACCACCAGACCGTGCGCCCCGGCGGCGGCCGCGTCGGCGACCACGGCCTCCGCCGCCTCCGGCGGCACCGCCACCACGGCAAGGTCGACCGGCAGGCCCGCGTCGACGGCCGACGGGTACGCGGGCAGCCCGGCGACCGTCCGCGCGGTCGGGTGCACGGGCACCACCGCACCGGTGAAGCCCCCGTCCCGCAGGTGGCCCAGCACCGCCGCGCCGACGCCCTGCCCGGTGGCGCTGGCGCCGTAGACCGCGACCCCGCGCGGCGCGAGCAGCCGGGCGATGGAACGGGCCTCGGTGCGGTGCTCCCGGCCGCGCTGCACCTCCAGGGTGGCCTCGGTGGGCGCGATCGGGAAGGTCAGGTGCACCACGCCGTCGGCGAACTGCCGCTGCACCTGGTAGCCGAAGTCGGAGAAGACCCGCAGCATCGCGCCGTTGCTCGGCAGCACCTCCGCGACGAAGCTCATGATGCCGGCCCGCGGTGCCGCGTCGGCCAGGTGCTCCAGCAGCACCGACCCGATGCCCCGGCCCTGGTAGGCGTCCTCCACCACGAACGCCACCTCGGCCTCCGGCGCCTGGGGGCCGAGGCGCTCGTAGCGGCCGACCGCCACGATCTGGTCACCGGCCAGCACCACGAACGCCTCCCGGTCGCGGTGGTCGACGTTGACGAAGCGTTGCAGGTCCCGGTCGGGGATCCGGGGGTACGGCGAGAAGTAGCGCAGGTAGCGGGTGCGCTCGGAGAAGCGGGAGTGCATCGCCACGATTTCCGGCGCGTCCGACGGGCGGATCGGCCGCAACTGGACGGTGGTGCCGTCGCTGAGCAGCACGTCCACCGGCTGGTCCACCGTGGTCACGACGTCACCGTCCCGCCCCGGCCCGGTCAGTCACGGGGATCGTGCGGATCGAGCCCGAGCAGCGGGAAGACGGACCTCCGGGTCGCGGCGACGGCCCGGTCCACCGCTGTCGGCTCCCCCGTCGGCTGCCACGGCTCGTACGCCGGGTCCACGTCGTCGGTCATCCGCAGCGGGATCTCCCGGCCCGGACGACGGGCGGCGGCCAGCTCCCGCCAGGCGGGCGGGGTCAGCGTGGCCGGCTCCAGCGGTGCGCCGGTCGCCACGGCGAGCAGGTGCGTCCACGCCCGGGGCACCACCTCGACCAGGGCGTACCCGCCGCCGCCGGTGGCCACCCAGCGGCCCTCGCACAGCTCGTCGGCGAGTCTCCGCAGGGCGATGTACGTGGCGCGCTGCCCGTCCACGCTCAGGTGCAGGTCGGCCAGCGGGTCCAGCCGGTGGCCGTCGGCGCCGCACTGGGTCACCAGGATCTGGGGCCGGAACGCGCGCAGCACCGACGGCACGATCGCGTGGAAGGCACGCTGCCAGCCGGCGTCGTCGACGCCCGGCGGCAGCGGCACGTTCACCGCCGTCCCCTGCGCCTCCGGCCCGCCGGTCTCGTCGGGGAAGCCGGTGCCCGGGAACAGCGCCAGCGGGGTCTCGTGCAGGCTGACCGTGAGCACCCGGGGGTCGTCCCAGAAGACCTGCTGCACGCCGTCGCCGTGGTGCACGTCGACGTCCACGTACGCGACACGCTCCGCACCGAGGTCGAGCAACCGGGCGATGGCCACCGCCGGGTCGTTGTAGACGCAGAAGCCGGCGGCACGGGCCGGCATCGCGTGGTGCAGCCCACCGGCGACGCTGACCGCCCGCCGGGCCTCGCCCCGCCAGACCGCCTCGGCGGCGGCGACGGTGGCCCCGGCGATCAGCGCGCTGGACTCGTGCATCCCGTCGAAGACCGGGTTGTCGGAGGTGCCCAGTCCGAAGCCGGCGAAGAGGGGGTCGCGCGGCGCGGCGCGGACCGCGTCCAGGTAGCGCGGGTCGTGCACCCGGGCCAGCAGGTCGTCGTCGGCCGGCTCCGGCTTGACCAGCCGCACACCGGGCCGCTCCAGCACCCCCAGCTCGCGGGCGAGCGCCATGGTGAGCTCGACGCGTACCGGGTCCAGCGGGTGGTCACCCATGTCGTAGGTGAGCAGCGACGGGTCCCACACCACCACCGTGTCGTCGGACATGCGCCCATCGTCGCACGCGACCGGCAGCGGCCCGCCGCGCGCCTGCGGGTGTCGCCGACGCGCTACTCCCCCGTGGCCACCGGGCGCGACGGGTCGGCGACCCAGTTGCTCCACGAGCCGACGTAGAGCGCGGCGTCCGGACGACCCGCCAGGTGCAGGGCGAGGACGGCCTGCGCGGCGGTCACCCCCGAGCCGCAGTACGCCCCGACCGGCCGGGCGGTTTCCACCCCGGCGGCGGCGAACCGTTCCCGCAGCGCGTCGGCGGCGGGGAAGCGACCGTCGGTGACGTACTCGGGGGCGGGCACGTTCACCGCGCCGGGCACGTGGCCGGCGACCGGGTCGATCGGCTCGGTCTCGCCCCGGAAGCGCGGCGCGGCCCGCACGTCCAGCAGCACCCCCTCGTCGGCGGCGGCCAGCTCGGCGGCCCGCCCGGCGTCGAGCACCGGCAGGGCACCCGGGCGCACCTCGACGTCACCGGCCGCCGGGGTGGGCACCGCCGTCGTGGTGGGCAGTCCGGCGGCCAGCCAGGCCGGGAAGCCGCCGTGCAGGAGGCGTACGTCCCGGTGGCCCGCCCAGCGCAGCGTCCACCACGCGCGGGCGGCGGCCACCCCGTCGCCACCGTCGTACACCACGACGGGGTGACCCGCGCGGACGCCGGCGGCCCGCAGCGCGGCCTGGAGCGCCGCCGGGTCGGGCAGCGGGTGCCGACCGGCTGCGCCCGGCGGGCCGCACAGCTCGGTGTCCAGGTCGACGAAGACCGCGCCGGGCAGGTGGGCCACGGCGTAGTCGTCCCGCCCCGGTGGGCCGGTCAGCCGCCAGCGGACGTCGAGCACGGTGGGCGGGTCGGCGCGGTCCAGCTCGGCGGCGAGCCGGTCGGCCTCCACGAGGAGATCTTCGGTACCGGACATGGCGACCAGTCAACACCATCCGGGTGCGGGCCTCGCGGTTCGACGGCGGGCGTTATCGGTCGCGCGGGGTAGCATCGTGCACCGGAGGGCCACTGACGTGAAGCATGATCTGGTCGACACGACCGAGATGTACCTGCGCACCATCCTCGAGCTGGAAGAGGAGGGGGTGCCGCCGCTGCGCGCCCGGATCGCCGAACGGCTCCGGCAGAGCGGCCCCACCGTCAGCCAGACCGTCGCCCGCATGGAGCGGGACGGCCTGCTCACCGTCGAGGGCGACCGCCACCTCGCGCTCACGGCGGAGGGCCGCAGCTCCGCCGTGTCGGTCATGCGCAAACACCGCCTCGCCGAGCTGCTGCTGGTCAACGTCATCGGCATGCCCTACGAGGAGGCCCACGAGGAGGCCTGCCGGTGGGAGCACGTGATGAGCGACGCGGTCGAGAAGCGGGTCTACGACCTGCTCAACCGGCCGACCCGCTCGCCGTACGGCAACCCGATCCCGGGACTGGAGGAGCTGGGCTCCCCCGGGCCGGCCGCCGAGGCGGCCGAGGGTGAGCGCAACCTGGCGTTCCCCGGTCTCTCCGGGCCGGTCGTGGTCCGGCGGATCTGCGAGAGCGTGCAGACCGACGCCGACGTGCTGCGGCAGTTGCACGCCGCGGGGGTCGACCCTGGTGCCACGGTGACCGTCGCCCAGGAACGCGACGGCGTCTCCATCGACCGCTCCGGCGACCGGGTCCGGCTGCCGCGCGAGGTCGCCTCCCGGGTCTTCGTCGCCGCCGGCTGACGTTCCGCCGCGGCCCGGCCGTTCCGCTGCGGTCCGGCCGTCAGGTCGGGTCGTCGACGTACGGGCAGTGCCGGCAGCCGCGCCCGCAGCAGGTGCCACGGCGGGCCAGGAACCCCGCGCTGAGCACGAACAGGCCGGTCGCCGGGTCCGGGTAGCCGGCCTCACCGGCGGCCAGCGCGGCGGTGTGCGCGGCGACGATCCGCTCCCGATCGGGGTGGTCGTGCGCGAGGCGGGACGGGTGCGGCTCGGTGAGCGGCCGGCCGGCCAGGGGTCGTCGCTCTCCTGTCATCCGGGCCAGTCTAGGGACCGGTCAGGGCGCGACCGCGGCGGGCGGGCCGCTTGATCCACTCGGCGTCATTGAAGTCGGGGTGTCGTCGCGCGCGGGACACCCCGGTTTCGGTGAAGGCGAGTGGATCAACCACGTCAACCGTGGTCGGCGAAGGCGGCCACGACCCCGTCGCGGTCCACGCCGGCGGCGAGGAGCAGCCGGAGCAGCACCTTCGCCTTGTACGGGTCGAGCAGGCCCCCGTCGACCAGCCCCCGCCGTCGCAGGTCGGTCTCCGAGCCGATTGCGCCGTAGGTGTGCCGCAGGACCGACCCGGCGCCGGTGCGGGACGTCAGCACGACCGGCATCCGCTCGGCGAGCGCACCCAGCACCGGCGCGAGCGCCGGCCGGACGTGCCCGACGCCGAAGCCGGCGACCACCAGGCCGTGGCAGGCGTCGGCGACACCACCGAGCAGCAGCGCGTCGTCGTCCAGGGTCGCGGTGTGCAACGCGACGCGGGTGGCGTCGAGACGGCCCGTGTCGACCCGCGGAAGCGGCACCCGACGCTCCGGCCGGGCCAGCACCCGCACCCGACCCTCGATCACGTGCCCGACCGGGCCGGCGTTCGGCGACGAGAAGGTGCCGGTGCTGGTGCTGTGCGTCTTGCGTACCCAGCGGGCGGCGTGGATCTCGTCGTTGACCGCGACGAGCACGCCGAGGCCACGGGTGCTCGGCGCGGCGGTGACCCGGGCGGCGGCGAGCAGGTTCGCCGGCCCGTCCGCGCCGGGCAGGGTCGGGTTGCGCATCGCGCCGGTGAACACCAGCGGCGCGTCGTGCGGCCAGACCAGGTCGGCCAGGAACGCCGTCTCCTCCAGCGTGTCGGTCCCCTGGGTGACGATCACGCCGGTCGCGCCGGCGGTCACCGCCCGCGAGGCGGTGTCGACCACGTCGAGCAACTGGCGGTACGTGAGGTCGGCGCTGGGCACCGCGTGCGCGTCGCGTACGTCCAGGGGCAGCCCGATCTCCGCCAGCCCCGGCACGGCGGCAGTGAGGTCCTCGCCGGTCAGCCTGGTGACCACGCCCTGGGCACCGGGGTCGACCCCGCCCATCGCGATCGTGCCGCCGAGGGTGAACAGGGCGATGGACATGGAACCTCCCGCAGCCGTACCGGAACGCGGCCCGCAGACCGTACCGCCCGGGTCGACGTCCGGTGGGTCCGGTCCGCCGGCGCACGGCGGACCGGCGCGGCGGGTTCCGAGGTGGCGTCGCGGCACGCGGCGACGGGGCCCGGGAGAAGTCCCGGACCCCGCCGCCACTGTCGAGCCAGCTGTGATCAGACGCCGTAGATGAACTCGATGTCGACCGCACCGCCGCTGTTGCTGTTGCGCAGGTAGACGGTGTTGTTGCTCGGCCGGCGGACACCCGGGGTGGCGTCCCCGTCGCCGTCCCAGTCGCCCGGCACCGCCACGTCGCCCGAGGGACCGTGGCCGAAGATGAAGGACGCGTCGGTGCTCGTGGTGCCGTTGGTCAGGTACCAGGTCGAAATGCTGGGCCGGAACACGCCGACCCGGTCGATGCCGTCGTCGTTCCAGTCACCCGCGACCGGCCGGTCGCCCGACGGACCGTGGCCGAACTTGAAGGACATGTCGGTGCTCGTGGTGCCGTTGGTCAGGTACCACATCGACTCGCTCGGCCGGAACACGCCGACCCGGTCGATGCCGTCGCCGTTCCAGTCACCCGCGACCGGCAGGTCACCCGACGGACCGTGGCCGAACTTGAAGGACATGTCCGTGCTCGTGGTGCCGTTGGTCAGGTACCACATCGACTCGCTCGGCCGGAACACGCCGACGGTGTCGCGGCCGTCGCCGTTCCAGTCACCCGCCACCGGGATGTCACCCGACCCACCGTGGCCGAACTTGAAGACGATGTCGGCCACGCCGCTGTTGACGTTGCGCAGGTAGAAGGTCGAGTTGCTCGGACGGAAGACGCCCACCGTCTCGTCGCCGTCACCGTCCCAGTCCCCGGAGATCGGTACGTCTTCCTCGGGCACCGTCGGAGTGTCGTCGGCGGACCACCAGGAGGTCCGCTTCTCCGCGCCGGCCCAGCTGAAGCTGAAGTGGATGTGGTCGGTGTGCGGGCTGGCGCCACTGTAGGGCTGCCACCCGGCGGACGGGTCGTACGCCTTCCAGATCCTCTCGTTCCAGATGACGTACATGATGCCCAGCCGGCGGGCCATGGCGTGCTTGTTGCCGTACGAGTCGGTGGCGAGCAACCAGTTGAGCAGATCGTTCGCGTCGGCCCGCTGCGCGGTGTCGTAGTAGTTGAAGTGGTAGTCGAGCGCCCGACCCTCCTTGTGTTCACTGGTGCCGCCACTGTCGCAGTCCCGGCCGATGCCCCACGTATGCGAGCCGTAGGTCGAGTTCACCAGGTTCTTGAAGCTCGTCACACCCGGCTTGGCGGTCGGATCGCAGGTGGACTGGCCGACGTAGCTGGCGTATCCGTCGATGGAGGAGCTGAACGAGGGGGTGGCAGGTGCGGCCACGGCCGCCGTGGGGGCGACGACGACTGCCGTCGCTATGGCGGTGGCCAACGTGCCGGCGACGGCGAGGCCGCCCATTCTGCGTACGCTCTGCACGAACACTAAAGTTCCTTTCGAGGGGTCGACCCGCCTTTTCCCGGCGGGCGAACGGAATTCATACGACACGCCAGAGGCGAAGTCTTGGGTCGTCAACAATCAGATTCCGCACCAGATCGTGCAGAATGGAATGCGCCGCCGAAGGGGTGTCGGTGGCCACAAATGCGATGATGTCGAAGCCGGCCGGTCCGGCCCGAATGCGCAGGTGGTTTATTCGCTCGTCCTTGCCGGCGCGCGTCCACAACTGGCTGCGCAGTTCCGCTTCGGGATAGTCGCGGTTGCCGTCGAGAGGGGCGATGCGAGCCAGGGCGGCGATCACGACTGGACGGGGCCGGACGATGCGGGTGCGATCCAGCCGAAACCCTCGGCCAGTACGGCCGATCCGCCGTCGCCGCCCGCGAACTGGGTCAGCGCCACGGTCGCCACCGTGGCGAGAACTACGGCGACGTACAGCCGGCTGGAAAGGTTCCGGAGTGCAGACATGGCCATTCCTCTCGCAGAAGCAGTTGGGAGATTCGGGCCGATCCGGCCCCGTTCCGGTGTTGTCCACCGCGTTGGGAGAAGCGTGCCGCAGCCGTGTGCCGCTGTCACCGGGTTGCGGGTGGCGGAATCCTGCCTGGCGAGAAGTCGCAATGGCCGCGACCGGGGCTTCGCACCCGTCGTCGCTCCCCTATGATCACAACTGATTGACACGGGGGAGGGTCAATGCTGGAGGCATTGGGTTTGTCGGCGACGGATGAGTCCGTCTACCTGACGATGATCGCGCAGCCGACGTTGGATGTGGCCGGGCTGGCGGACCATCTCCACATCGACCAGTCACAGGTGCACCGTGCGTTGGACACCCTGGCCGGCCTGGCGCTGATCCGTCTCGACGGTCCCGGCGGCACCGCCCGAGCCGTACGCCCCAAGACCGGGCTCGCCGCGCTGTTGACGAGGGTGGAGGCCGACATCGCGGTCCGCCAGCGACAGATCGAGGCGGCCCGGACGGCGATCGCCGACCTGGCGACGACGCACGAACAACAGGAGGTGGCGATCCGGCTGGAGGGCATCGAGACGGTCCGGGAGAGGCTCGACGAGCTCGCCCGGACGGCCACGGTGGAATGCCTCTCCTTCACTCCAGGCGTGGCGCAACCTACCGACACCCTGCAGTCCGAGGCGCCCCTCAACGCGGCGGCTCTCGAGCGGACCGTACGCATCCGCAACGTCTATCAGGACAGCTTCCGCAACGACCCGGCGACGCTGGCGCACGCACGGCGGATGGCGGCGTTGGGCAGCGAATCCCGTACGGTGCCGACGCTGCCGATGCGCATGGTCATCGTCGACCGGAGCATCGCGCTGACGCCGATCGACCCGCAGCAACCGCGACTCGGCGCCCTGGAACTCCGTAGTCCGGGCCTGGTCGCCGCTCTGCTCGCCCTCTTCGAACAGGTCTGGGAGCAGGGCATCCCGTTCGGCGACAGCCCCGGCAAGCCGTCGACGGCGCTGGGTCCGCAGGAGAAGGCGCTGCTGCGGCTATACGCGGCCGGGCACACCGACGAGTCGGCGGCCCGGCAGCTGGGTGTCTCCGCCCGGAGCGTCCAGCGGTTGATGAACTCGCTGACCGATCGGCTCCAGGCGAGCAGTCGCTTCCAGGCGGGCGTCGAGGCGGCCCGGCGCGGTTGGATCTGAGCCCGGCAGGAAGGCCGCCGTGCGCGCGCGTCCCTGGGCACGTTCCCTCCGCGGCCTGGCCGCGCCCCACTGATCGGCCGGCCGGCGGTACGGTCCCCGCACAGGAGCCCTCTCCTGCTGCGGCACGAGCGCGTCCGGAGCTGACGCAACGGCTGCGCGGGTAAAGGCCATTGGCTTCCTCGTGCTCCCGGCCTATGGTTGCCGGATGCGTCGGTCGGGTCAGCAGGCGGGCGCCGCCGTCGTGACGGCGGCGGCGTACGCTGCCGCGCGCCGCCGCGTGTGGGCGACCACCCCCGCGATCCGGGTGGTGCGCACCGCCGTGCCGTCCGCCGCCGGTTCGGCGGTCTCCATCCCGCCGAGCCCGACCGGACGTGGTCCTCCCTGGCGCGGTACGAGTACATCCCGACCAGCCAGCAGGGCGAAGCGTCAGCGCTTCGGCCCTTTTTCTTTTTCCGGAGGAGTCCACGCCATGACCACCCATCTGCACCCGGACGAGCGGCAACGACTCGACACGCTGCGTGCCGCACTGACCCACGACTTCGAGGTGCACACCGCGCGGCTGACGCAGCTCACCGCGGACACCGGCGACCCGGGCGAGGCCCACACCCGGAGCGCGCTGATCGCCGCCACCCGCCAGAGCCTGGACCAGATCACCGACGCGTTGCACCGCATCGCCGAGGGGCGGTACGGCACGTGCGAGCGGTGCGCCGCGCCGATCCCCGCCGAACGCCTGGAGGTGCTGCCCCACGCGCGCTTCTGCGTGCCCTGCCAGCAGCAGCACGCCGGCTGACGGCCCACGACTGCCGTGCCGGGTTCCGGCACGGCAGTCGCCGTGGGCCTACGGTCAGACGCCGGCACTCCGCGTCTCGTTCGGATGACGGGGCGCTCTCCGACTCGATATCTCCTCAAGGTGCTTCCGCTGGTGCTGGCGGACCATCTCGTTCCACACCTCCTGGTCATGGTCCGGATCGGGCGGGATCCACCGGTGCGAGCCGTCGCTGTAGTGGAAACGCTCATCCCCCCGCCGCAGGACACTCACCGGACCCACCCGAGGAACCGTCGGTGCAGCAGCCCCGCCGGGACCCAGGTCAGATCCTCGGCGGCCCAGACGAGGTACGAGCCCATGTGGATCGCGAGCGAGACGGGAGCACTGTCGAACTCCGCCCGCAGCTCGGCGCGCCTCGTCGCGCACGGCCACGGCCCGCCACAACCACCGCAGCTCCACACCGGAAGGACCGGGCCGTGGGTGGTGGTCACGACCGGCCGCCCAGGAAGGGCCAGGTCGCGGCGCGGGCCTGCCAGCGGGTCGCCCATTCGGCCTGGGAGCAGGGGTACGGAGTCAGCCGGTGACAGGTTAGTGGTCGGACCCTACCGATCTGATGTCATGGATGAATCGGTGCCGCCCATCGAACCTCACGCATGGGTAGCCGTGACGTCACGAATGACTCAGCTCGACAGGAGCAATTCGACACTGGTCGTCACCCACCGCCGCTGCGTAGGCAAGCGGAACCGTACGGGTAGGCATACGTCACGCCAAACAATCACAGCGGGTGGGTAACTGCGGCGAGGTAACGCCTCCCCCCGCCGTCTTGCACGCAAGTGATCGATCAACCAGGCCGGATGCCGCACTGCTCCCGGGTTGAGGCAACGATGCACCGCGGCGAGCGCGGCCTGCCGAGCGGGTCCACAGGACCGTCAATCGGTGACCCAGCCGAGCACCGCAACCTCCGCACCGAAATCCTGTACGACGAGCGGTGTGGTCGCCATGCCGGCAGTCCAGTATTGGACTCACACCAGTACGCACAGCGATGAGCCCCGGACGCTCCAGCGCCCGGGGCTCATCGCGCTCGTACGTCAGCTGCAGCCGCTGGTGGAGCCGCAGCCCTCGCAGACGTAGCAGCTACCGGCCGGGCGCATCTTCGTACCGCAGGTGAAGCAGAGCGGCGCGTCGGCGGCCTTGCCGATCACGGCCTCCAGCAGCTCGGTGCTGGAACCGACCGACGGCGCCGGCTTGGCGGCGGCGACGTCGGCGGTCTCCTGCGCCGGCTGGGCGATCGGGCCGGTCTTCGGCTCGACGGGAGCCTCGACCGGGGCGGAGGCGGCCATCGCGGTGAGGTCCGTACCGCTGGCCTCCGCCTCCGCCTCGGCCCGCAGCTGGGCGGCCCGCTCCTGGGCGGTGAAGATGCCCAGCTCCGCGCGGCGCTCGTACGGCAGGAAGTCCAGGGCCAGGCGACGGAAGATGTAGTCCATCACCGAGGCGGCCATCCGCACGTCCGGGTCGTCGGTCATGCCGGCCGGCTCGAAGCGCATGTTGGTGAACTTGCTGACGTACGTCTCCAGCGGCACGCCGTACTGGAGGCCGATGGAGATGGCCACCGAGAAGGCGTCCATCACACCGGCGAGGGTCGAGCCCTGCTTCGACATCTTGAGGAAGACCTCGCCGAGGCCGTCGTCCGGGTAGGACGACGCGGTGAGGTAGCCCTCGGCGCCGCCGACGGAGAAGCTGACCGTCTGCGACGGGCGCTTCTTCGGCAGCCGCTTGCGCACCGGGCGGTACTCGACGACCTTCTCCACGACCTTCTCGACCTCGGCCGGCGCGGCCTCCACCGAGGCGACGGCCTTGTTGGACTTGCCCACCGAGAGCGGCTGACCGACCTTGCAGTTGTCGCGGTAGATCGCCAGCGCCTTGAGGCCGAGCTTCCAGCCCTCGAAGTAGATCTTCTCGACGTCCTCGACGGTCGCCGCCTCCGGCATGTTGACCGTCTTGGAGATGGCGCCGGAGACGAACGGTTGGATGGCCGCCATCATCCGCACGTGGCCCATCGGGGCGATGGACCGCTCACCCATCGCGCAGTCGAAGACCGGGTAGTGCTCCGGCTTGAGGCCGGGGGCGTCCACCACGTGGCCGTGGTCGGCGATGTGCTCGACGATCGCCTCGACCTGCTCCTCGGGGTAGCCGAGGCTGCGCAGGGCGCGCGGCACGGTCTGGTTGACGATCTGCATCGAGCCGCCACCGACCAGCTTCTTGAACTTGACCAGCGCCAGGTCCGGCTCCACGCCGGTGGTGTCGCAGTCCATCATGAAGCCGATGGTGCCGGTCGGGGCGAGCACGCTGGCCTGCGCGTTGCGCCAGCCGAACCTGTCACCGACCTTGTTGCCCTGGGTCCACTGCTTCGTGGCCTCCCGCACGATCGCGGTGGCCACCGGGCTGGTGGGCTTGATCTCGTCGTTGGCGGCGGCGTGCTTGCGCATGACCCGCTTGTGCGGCTCGGCGTTGCGGGCGTAGCCCTCGTAGGCGCCGACGACGCCGGCCAGCTCCGCCGAGCGGCGGTACGCGGTGCCGGTCATCAGCGAGGTGATCGCCGCGGCGACCGAGCGGCCCTGCTCCGAGTCGTACGGGAGGCCGGAGGCCATCAGAAGGGCGCCGAGGTTGGCGTAGCCGATGCCGAGCTGCCGGTAGGCGCGGGAGGTCTCACCGATCTTCTCGGTCGGGAAGTCGGCGAAGCAGATCGAGATGTCCATCGCGGTGATGACCAGCTCGACGGACTTGACGAACTTCTCCACCTCGAAGCCACCGTCGGCGCGGAGGAACTTCATCAGGTTCAGCGAGGCCAGGTTGCACGAGGAGTTGTCCAGGTGCAGGTACTCCGAGCACGGGTTCGACGCGGTGATCCGCCCGGTCTCGGGGCAGGTGTGCCAGTCGTTGATGGTGTCGTCGTACTGGAGGCCGGGGTCGGCGCACTCCCAGGCGGCCTGGGAGATGCTGCGGAACAGCTTCTTCGCGTTGATCGTCTCGATCGTCGCCCCGTCGAGCCGGCCGCGCAGGTCGAACCCGCCGTCGTTCTCCACCGCCGTCATGAACTCGTCGGAGACCCGGACCGAGTTGTTGGCGTTCTGGTACTGCACGCTGACGATGTCGGCGCCACCGAGGTCCATGTCGAACCCGGCGTCGCGCAGCGCGCGGATCTTGTCCTCCTCGCGCGCCTTGGTGACCACGAACTCCTGGATGTCCGGGTGGTCCACGTCGAGGATGACCATCTTCGCCGCGCGCCGGGTGGCGCCGCCGGACTTGATGGTGCCGGCGGAGGCGTCCGCGCCGCGCATGAAGCTGACCGGGCCGGAGGCGTTGCCGCCGGAGGAGAGCAGCTCGCGGGAGGACCGGATCCGGGACAGGTTGACCCCGGAGCCGGAGCCGCCCTTGAAGATCAGCCCCTCCTCCTTGTACCAGTCCAGGATGGAGTCCATCGAGTCGTCGACGGCGAGGATGAAGCAGGCGCTGACCTGCTGCGGCGACGGCGTGCCGACGTTGAACCACACCGGCGAGTTGAAGCTGAACACCTGGTGCAGCAGCATCCAGGTCAGCTCGTGGGCGAAGACCTCGGCGTCGGCCGGGCTGGCGAAGTAGCCGTACTCCTCACCGGCGGTGCGGTAGGTGGTGACGACCCGGTCGATCAGCTGCCGGAGCGACCACTCCCGCTCCGGGGTGCCCACCGCGCCACGGAAGTACTTGGTGGTGACGATGTTGGCCGCGTTGACGCTCCACGACTCCGGGAACTCCACGCCGCGCTGCTCGAAGTTGATCGAGCCGTCGCGCCAGTTCGTCATGACGACGTCGCGCCGCTCCCACGCGACCTCGTCGTAGGGGTGCACCCCCGCGGTGGTCCAGACCCGCTCGACCTTGATGCCCGCCGTCGCGCCAGCCTTCGACCGTGACCTGCTCGTTGTCACACCATCCCCCGACATCTCATCCGCCCCCTCGTCCGCACGGTCACCCGCCGCGCGTTCCGACTGTCTTCTCAAACTGCAAAAATCAATGTGTACGGCCGGCGGCGCCGGCCCCCTCGGCCCCGGCGCCCTCGCGGGCGCGTGCGGCGGCCCGCAGCGTCTCGATCTCCCGCTCGAAGTCGGCGAGCGAGTCGAACGACCTATAGACGCTGGCGAACCGCAGGTAGGCCACCTCGTCCAGGTCCCGCAGGGGACCCAGGATCGCCAACCCCACCTCGTGGCTCGGAAGCTCGGCGGCCCCCTTGGCGCGGACGGTCTCCTCGACCTTCTGCGCCAGCAGGGCGATCGAGTCCTCGTCCACCGGCCGGCCCTGGCACGCCTTGCGCACCCCGCCGATGATCTTCGTACGACTGAACGGCTCGGTCACCCCGCTGCGCTTGACCACCGCGAGCACCGCCTCCTCGACGGTGGTGAACCGCTTGCCGCACTCGGGGCAGGACCGCCGCCGGCGGATCAACTGGCCGTCGTCGGCCTCCCGCGAGTCGACGACCCGGGAGTCGGGGTGCCGGCAGTACGGACACCGCATCGCCCGACCTCCTCCATCGACCGCGGGCCCGCCGACCGCCCTCCGGGCACGCGCCATCACGGCGGAGCCATCGCCCGATGGTTTCGCCGTGCCGACGGTACGGGAGTGCGGTCGGTAGTCGAACCCAACCTGTAGGCGACTTACGCCCGTGTGACTACTACATCTAGGGGTCGACCGTATGCCGCGGACGATCCGAGGTCAAGTTGGCCGGCGTGTCCGGCGCGTCACCTGCGACGCCCCTTTCCGGGCGACCCGAGAGCCCAACGCCACGCCACCGGTGGGGGTTACCGGCCACCCGGTCGGGAGGTGCCGACGAACCGCTGGCGTCGAACAGTCGTTCGACCCGACGTACCATTTATCAGAACAGGAGTACGAACCGATCGGATTTTCACCCCGACACGCCGAACGAGGTCGTACAGATGTTTGAAAATGACTGATCTCACCTATACGGTCATCAACAACCGGCTTCGGCGATCCCCCGCCGATCCGGGCACCACATCACACGCGCCACGAGCCGCCGAGGCACCCAGCGCCGACCAGGGAGGACGGACGTGACCGAGGACCGGGCCAGCCGGCCGAAGACCCCGCAGAAGATCACCGAGGCGGGTCCGCCGGCCACCCGACGCCGCGGCGCCGCGCGCAGCCGGGCCGGGCAGCCGGCCGTACGACCGGTCACCCCGGTGGTGAGCGCCTTCCCGGACCCGACGACGGTCGACCTGACCGCCCGCCAACGGCGGATCCTGGAGTTCATCCGCACCTGGGTCGAGCGGCACGGCTACCCGCCGAGCGTCCGGGAGATCGGCGAGGCGGTCGGCCTCGTCTCGCCGTCGAGCGTCGCCTACCAGCTCAAAGAGCTGGAGAAGAAGGGCTTCCTGCGCCGCGACCCCAACCGTCCCCGCGCGGTGGACGTCCGGGCGCCCAGCGACGTGGACGACGAGGTGTCCCGTGCACAGCGCCCGACCCCGGCGTACGTGCCGATGCTGGGCCGCATCGCCGCCGGTGGGCCGATCCTCGCCGAGCAGGCCGTGGAGGACATCTTCCCCCTGCCCCGCGAGCTCGTCGGTGAGGGCGAGGTCTTCATGCTCCAGGTCAAGGGCGACTCGATGCTGGACGCGGCCATCTGCGACGGCGACTGGGTGGTCGTCCGGCAGCAGCCGACCGCCGACTCCGGTGAGATCGTCGCCGCCATGCTCGACGGCGAGGCGACGGTGAAGACGTACCGCCGCCGTGACGGGCACGTCTGGCTCATGCCGCAGAACCCGGCCTTCGACCCGATCCCCGGCGACGACGCGACCATCATGGGCCGGGTCGTCGCGGTGCTCCGCCGAATCTGACGCCGTTCGGGGTGGCCGCCGGTCGGCGGTCACCCCGGGCACAACATCCGTGCGGACGAGTCAGTACCGGTCGCCCCGGTAGCTGCGGTCGCCCCCGGGCACCTGGCCGTAGGGACCGCCGCGCTCGTCGCGGTAGCCGTCGTCACGCCGCCGACCCGACCGCTGACCGCGTGCCTCCGGGTCAGGGCTGCGGCGCGGAGGTTCCGCCCGGCCGCCACCGTAGGCACCGCCGCCACCCGGCTGACCACCGCCGGCCGGGCCGCCGCCGTAGACGCCGCCGGCCGGACGACCACCGCCGCCACGACCGCCGTCGCCACCACGGCCACGGTCCGGCGCACCGCCACGGCCGCCTCCGGCCGGAGCCGCACCACCGACACGGTCACCGCCGGCCGGAGCCGCACCACCGGCCGGGGCAACGCCACCTGCCCGGCCACCGCCCGACGGGGCGCCGCCGCCACCGGGCCGACCGCCGTACACGCCGCTGCCGCTACCACCGGCTGGGCGGCCACCGCCGTAGACGCCTCCGCCGGCCGGCTTGCCCCCGTAGACCGCACCACCGGCCGGAGCGGCACCACCACGACCGCCACCGGGCGGGACCGCGCCACCGGGAGGGGCACCGCCCGGTCCGCCGTAGACACCGCCGGAGGGCGCACCGCCGTAGACACCGGCCCGGGACCGGTCACCCGGGGGCAGGAAGCCCACCGCCTCGTCGTCCGGACCGTCGTCGGAGTCCCGGCCCGGCGGCGGGTTCCGCCGTGCCCGGAGGATGCCGACGACCCCGGCACCGACCAGCAACGCGCCGACGACACCGACCGCACCGATCAGGTAGGTGATGTCCTGGAGCGTGAGGCCGTCCATCCAGGACTGGCCCGCGGCCGACCTGGGCCCGGCCGCCGAGCCCGCGACGGGCTTCGCGCCCTCCGTGGACGGCTTGTAGGCCAGGATGTCGATCGGGTCCTCGGCCTCGAGCTGACCGCCGTCGGAGATGGTGAGGAACGACTTGCCGTCCGGCGTGTAGGAGATCGCCTCGCCGAACGGGTCGGCCAGCGCGGTCACCCGGGGCTCGGCGCTGGTCAACGCCTTCACCACGTCACCGTCGGAGACGTCGTACTCGAAGGCGTCGGCGTACGTGCGGAGCACCACGCGGGACCCGTCCGGGGAGCGGGCGGCACCGGTGACAGCCGTCCGGCCTGCTTTGGCGAACGGGTTCTCCGTGTCGGTCATCGGCAGGTTGACCTCGCCGACCTTCTTCAACGGCACGGCCGGGGTGTCGCCGGTGCGCAGCTTCCCGCTCGGCGCGAAGATCTCCGCCTTGCCGGCGGTCACCTTGGTGATGATCAGAGGGGTGCCGTCGCCGTTGAGGAGCAGCGCCTCGGCGTCGCGCGGCTTGCCGTCCGGGTACGCGATGCGGTGCAGCTTCGGCTGCGCGCCGCCGCCGACCGGCATGCTCCACAGCGCAACCCGCTCGCGGCGGGTCTTGCTGGTGACGTTGTCGCCGGTGTCGGCGATCCACAGCGTCTTGCCGTCCGGCGAGAGTGCCAGGTCCTCGGTGTCGAGAGGTCCGCCGCCGGAGTAGCGGACCGGATCCTTGGCGATCTTGCACTTGGTGTCGAGGAAGAAGACGCGCTTGCGGCGGTCGTCGTCGGTGCCGTCGTTGACGACGATGTAACCGGTCTTCGTCGCCACCAGGCCGGAGACCTCGCGGAGGCGCTCGTCGGTCACCGTGCACCGCTTCTGACCTGCCGCGAGAGCGAGCGGGGAGGCGGCGGGGGTGGAGGCCGCCAGGGCGACCCCGGCCCACGCCACGGTTGCCCCCAGCACGCTGAGGGCAACCGTGACCGAGGAGAAGACGCGGCGCATCTTGCTAGTGTCGCATGTCCCGCGGTGCTCTCCGGGGCGCCGGGACGCCCTACGACCGCTGCGCGACCGCCCGCTCCGCTCCGGTCTCGTACGGTGCCAGCTCCGCCGCGAGTGCCTCGCCGACCCGAACGTGCAGCAGGGTGCCCTCCGGCAGGTGCGACGTGCTCAGCACCTCGCCCTGCCGGTGCAGCCGCGCGACCAGGTCACCCCGGTCGTACGGGAGCACGGCGCGGACCTCCACCGCCGGACGGGGCAGCCGCCCCTCGATGGACTCCCGCAGCCCGTCGATGCCCCGCCCGGTGTGGGCGGACACGAAGACGGCGTCCGGCCAGAGCCGCTTCAGCCGCAGCAGGGTCTCCTCGTCCGCGGCGTCGGTCTTGTTGACCACCAGCAGCTCGGGCAGCCGGTCGGCGCCGACCTCCGCGAGCACCTCGTGGACCGCCCGGACCTGCTCCTCCGGGTCCGGGTGGGTGCCGTCGACCACGTGCACCACCAGGTCGGCCTCGGCGACCTCCTCCAGGGTCGAGCGGAACGCCTCGACGATCTGGTGCGGCAGGTGCCGGACGAAGCCGACGGTGTCGGACAGCGTGTAGAGGCGCCCGTCGGAGGTGGTGGCCTTGCGGGTGGTCGGGTCCAGCGTGGCGAACAGCGCGTTCTCCACCAGCACGCCGGCACCGGTCAGCCGGTTGAGCAGGCTGGACTTGCCGGCGTTGGTGTAGCCGGCGATGGCGACGGCCGGCACCGCGTTGCGGGAGCGTCGGGCGCGCTTGGTCTGGCGTACCGTCCGCATGCCCTTGATCTCCCGGCGCAGCCGGGAGATGCGGTGGCGGATCCGACGCCGGTCGGTCTCCAGCTTGGTCTCACCGGGACCGCGCAGGCCCACGCCGCCGCCGGCGCCGCCGCCGCGACCGCTACCACCGGTCTGCCGGGAGAGGGTCTCACCCCAACCACGCAGGCGGGGCAGCAGGTACTCCAGCTGGGCCAGCTCGACCTGTGCCTTACCTTCCTTGCTCTTCGCGTGCTGGGCGAAGATGTCCAGGATCAGGGCGGTCCGGTCGACCACCTTGACCTTGGTGCGCTGCTCCAGGTTGCGCAGCTGCGACGGGGACAGCTCACCGTCGCAGATGACGGTGTCGGCGCCGGTGGACAGCACCACCGAACCGAGGTCCTCGACCTTGCCGCGGCCGACGTAGGTGGCCGGGTCCGGGCGGTTGCGCCGCTGGATCAGGCCCTCGAGGACCTGGGAGCCGGCCGTCTCGGCCAGCGCGGCCAGCTCGGTGAGGGAGTTCTCCGCGTCGCTCTGGCTGCCCTCGGTCCACACCCCGACGAGGATCACGCGCTCCAGGCGCAGCTGCCGGTACTCGACCTCGGTGATGTCGGTGAGCTCGGTCGAGAGGCCGGGGACCCGCCGCAACGCCTGCCGCTCCGACAGCTCGAAATCACCGGTTGTGGCGTCGAACTCGTCGTCCTCGTTGGGAACGTAGGTCTCCTGCTCTCGCAAACTCAGTCTCCTGTCCGTTTGGTCACGTAGAACGCAATCCTGACATGTGCCAACGCACGACGCACCTGCTATATGCCCGTGGCCGTACCGGCCGGTAGCGGGGTCGGATGCCGGCCGGACCAGCGGGGCGAGTAGAAATGCTGAGCGAACCGTTCAGCGTCGACGGAGGAAAAACACCGTGGCCATCACCCGTCTCCCGAGTGCCGGGTTCTCGATCACCATCCGGATCGCGGTGCCCGCGGACGCCTCCTCGATCGGACGCCTCACCACCTCCGTCGGCGAGGCCGGTGCGATCGTCACCGCCCTCGACGTGGTCGACTCCGACCCGACCCACGTGCTCGTCGACCTGACCTGTGACACCGCCGACTCCAGCCACGCCGACCAGGTCGTCGACGCGCTGACCGCGCTGGACGGCGTGGACGTCCGCAAGGTCTCCGACCGGACGTTCCTGCTCCACCTCGGCGGCAAGATCGAGGTCACGCCGAAGGTCGCGCTGCGCAACCGGGACGAGCTGTCGCGCGCGTACACCCCGGGTGTGGCCCGGGTCTGCATGGCGATCGCGGAGAACCCGGCGGACGCCCGTCGGCTCACGATCAAGCGCAACACCGTCGCCGTGGTCAGCGACGGCTCCGCCGTCCTCGGCCTGGGCAACCTCGGGCCGGCCGCGTCCCTGCCGGTGATGGAGGGCAAGGCCGCGCTGTTCAAGCGCTTCGGCGGGGTCGACGCGTGGCCGGTGGTGCTGGACACCCAGGACACCGACGAGATCGTGCAGATCGTGAAGGCCATCGCGCCCGCGTACGGCGGGATCAACCTGGAGGACATCGCCGCGCCGCGCTGCTTCGAGATCGAGGCCCGGCTGCGCGAGGCCCTGGACATCCCGGTCTTCCACGACGACCAGCACGGCACCGCGATCTGCGTGCTGGCCGCGCTGACCAACGCGCTGCGCGTCGTGGGCAAGCAGCTCGCGGACGTCCGGGTCGTGGTCTCCGGCGCGGGCGCGGCCGGCACCGCGATCATGAAGCTGCTGCTCCGCCAGGGCGTCGGCGACATCATCGCGTACGACCGGAAGGGCGCCCTGCACCGTGGGATGCCCGACCTCAACCCGGCCTGGCAGTGGCTGGCCGAGCACACCAACAAGGAGAGCTACTCCGGCGACCTGCCGGGTGCGATCCGGGGCGCGGACGTGTTCATCGGCGTCAGCGCGCCGAACCTGCTGACCGGCGACGACATCGCCGCGATGGCCAAGGACTCGATCGTCTTCGCGCTGGCCAACCCGGACCCGGAGGTCGACCCGCGGGAGGCGCGCAAGCACGCCGCCGTCGTCGCCACCGGCCGCTCCGACCAGCCGAACCAGATCAACAACGTGCTGGCGTTCCCGGGCGTCTTCCGGGGCATGCTCGACGCGCACGCCGAGGAGTTCACCGAGGAGATGGCCATCGCCGCCGCGCGGGCCATCGCCGACGTGGTGGGCGAGGAGAAGATCAACCCGACGGTGATCGTGCCGAGCGTCTTCGACTCCCGGGTCGCCCCGGCGGTCGCGGCGGCCGTCCGCGCCGCAGCGCAGAACCCGGCGGTCACCCCGCCCCCCGCCGCCGACCCCGGCCCGGCCGACCTCCCCGAGATCGCCGCCAACGCCAGCGCCACCCCGTAACCCCCCCCCCCCCCCCGCACCGCGCACCGGCGAAGGGCGGCGACGCGGCCCGACAACGCCGATCTTGCACTTTCTGCCGGGACATTCGGCGCGAAAGCACGCATACCAAGGACCTAAAGTGCAAGATCGCGGGGCGCGGAGCGCGAGGTAGCGCGTGGGGGGCGTGGGGGGTGTGGGGGTGTGGGGGTTAGGCCGCTGTCGTGAGGGCTGTCGGGTCGACCTCGCCGGTGGCGACGAGGGCGGCGGGGCCGGCCAGCCAGCACGAGTCGTCGGCGATGGTGACCGAGAGGCGTCCGCCGGGCACGTCGACCGCCATCACGCCGGTGTCCCGGCCGGCGTCGCGGAGGGCGACCGCCGCCACCGCGCACGCCCCGGTGCCGCAGGAGAGGGTCTCGGCGGAGCCGCGCTCGTACACCCGCATCAGCACGTGCCCGTCGGCGCCGTCGACCGGCTCGCCCAGGGCGGTGAACTCGACGTTCACCCCGGCGGGGAACACCGTCGCGTCGACGTCCGGCGCCCGGGTGAGGTCGAGTCCCGTCAACTCCAGGCCGGCGGGCAGCGCGCACACCAGGTGCGGGTTGCCCACGTCGACCGCCGTGCCGGGCAGGGTCAGGCCGCCCAGGGTGGCGGTGGCGGTGTCGTACAGCCGGGGGCGGCGCATCTCGACGGCGACCGCGTCGGTCGTGACCACCGCGCGCACGACGCCGGCCCGGGTGGCCACCGGCAGCGGCGCCTCCCCGTCCGGGGTGGCCAGCCCGGTGGCGACCAGGTAGCGGACGAAGACGCGGGCGCCGTTGCCGCACATCTCGGCGAAGGAGCCGTCGGCGTTCCAGTAGTCCATGAACCACTCGGCCTCGCCGGCCATCGTCACGCCCTCGGGGTGCTTCGCCGCCCGGACCACCCGCAGCACGCCGTCACCGCCGAGCCCGCGCCGCCGGTCGCACAGCGCCGCCACCACCCCCGGTGTCAGATCGAGCTGGTTGTCCGGATCGGGGAGGATGACGAAGTCGTTGCCGGTGCCGTGGCCCTTGGTGAACTGCACGCCTCCATCATCGCGCAGCGGCGGGCACCACACGCAGGGCGGTCTCGATCAGGTCCGGTGCGGCCGAGTCCAGCCAGTGGATCCGCGGGTCACGGCGGAACCAGGAGCGCTGCCGGCGGACGAACCGGCGGGTGGCCCGCACCGTCTCGTCGTGCGCCTCGGCCTCGGTCAGCTCGCCGGCCAGGAACCGCAGCACCTGTTGGTAGCCGAGGGCGCGGCTGGCCGTACGCCCCTCGGGCAGGCCCCGCCCGATCAGCTCGCGCGTCTCGGCGACCAGGCCGTCGGCCCACATCCGGTCCACGCGCAGCGCGATCCGCTCGTCCAGCAGCGCGGTGTCCAGGTCGACGCCGAGCTGGACCGACGGGTAGTAGGGCGTGGGTTCCGGCAGTGACGCGGTGAACGGTCGCCCGGTCAGCTCGACGACCTCCAGGGCGCGGACGATCCGCCGGCCGTTGCCGGGCAGGATGCTCGCCGCCGCCTCCGGGTCGGCCTCGCGCAGGCGCGCGTACAGGGGGGCCGGCCCGGCGGCGGCCAGCTCCGCCTCCAGCCGCTCGCGGACCGCCGGGTCGGTGCCGGGGAACTCGAACCGCTCCAGCACCGCCCGCACGTACAGGCCGGAGCCGCCGACCAGCAGGGGCACCCTCCCCCGGGCCAGGATGTCGTCGACCGCCGCGCGGGCCAGCCGCTGGTACTCCGCGACGCTCGCCGGCTCGGTGACCTCCCAGATGTCCAGCAGGTGGTGCGGCACGCCCTCCCGCTCGGCCGGGGTGAGCTTGGCGGTGCCGATGTCCAGGCCCCGGTACAGCTGCATCGAGTCGGCGTTGACCACCTCGCCGCCGAGGGCGTGGGCGAGGGCGATGCTCAGCGCCGACTTGCCCGCCGCGGTCGGCCCGACGACCGCCACGACGGTCATGCCCGCTCCCAGGACGCCACCAGGTAGGCGACCCCGTAGGGCGCCGAATGGTGTCGCAGCTCGCCGCGCCACTCGCCGCCCGCCGCGCGGACCGCGCCGGCCAGGACCTGCCACGGCGCCCGGCCGGCGACCTTCAGCTCCGCCGACAGCCCCGGGTCCAGGTCGAGCAGGGCCTCGGTGTCCGCGTCGGCCAGGGCCCGGGCGACCCCCTCGTCGTACGCGGGCGCGCGCGGATCGTCGTAGCCGGGTGACTTCTCGCCCCGGCAGGCCGAGGAGTCCCCGAGCACCAGCAACGCGGTACGCCGCTCCGGCCGCTCGGCCAGCTCCGTCCCGAGCGCGACGCACTCGGCCCCCGCGGCGTCGATGGCGACCGCCTCGGCGAACCGGGGCAGGTCGGCGCCGGTCCGGTTCACCAGCCACGCGCCGATGGTCAGGCTCAACGGGAGCCGCTCGGACCCCGCGCAGCTGACCTTCCACAGCCGGACGGCCCGGTCCACCCCGAACGGCCGCAGGGTGCCGGAGTCGGCGGGGTCGAACCGGGCGGTCTCCGGGCCGCCGCCGAGCAGGACGATCTCGTCCGGTCCGGCGGCCAGCAACCCGGCGACGGCCGCGTCGCAGGCGACACGCAGGTCGTCCAGCTCGGGGGCAGCCGCACCGGCCAGCTCGGGGACGATCAGCGGCGGGTGGGGGCAGACGGCGGCGGCGACCAGTGACACGAGGCAACCGTATCGGTCGCGCCGCCCGCCACGCCCCGGACCTCGCTCCGCGCCGCCACCGTCCGCCTCCGCCTCCGCCACCGTCCGCCTCCGTCCCGGCTCGGGACCGTGGCCGGCTCAGCCGGCCGGGTCGGGCAGGTGCCGGCTCAGCCGGCCTGGTCGCCCCAGCCGCCCTGGACCATCGTCTGGAAGCGCCACTGCCCGCCGGTGCGGAGCAGCAGGTCGGCGTAGCGCACCCGCTGCCGTTCCCCGTCGACCGTGAACTCGGCGTCGGTGAAGACGACGACCAGGCCGCGGGTGAGGAAGTACGGCGTGCGGCGCGACTCCATCGTCAGGTCGCCGCCACCGCCGAGCACCCCGCCCATCATCCCCAGGTACGCCGCCCGGTCGAGCTGGCGGGCCGAGCCCTCCCCGGCGGCGTCGTCGGTGACCGTGTTGAGCGGGAACATCGCCAGGTCGGCGGTGCCCGCCACGTCGCCCGCCTCGGCCAGCGCGTCGTACCGGCGGAACCACTCGTCGAGCTCGGCCAGGTCGGCCGGATCGGGCACGAAGCCCGGGTCCACCGGGGGCGTGAGCTGCGTACGGGACTGGGTCATCTGCTCCTCCTCGCCGTGCCCTTCCGGGCAACTGCTGTCGTACGTCGTACGGTACACCGTACGGCGAATTCCGACACACCCGTCCGGACGACGGTGCGGAGGGAGTAGGACACCGTATGGTCACGGTCGGCGATAGGCGCTCGACGGCAACCGGGTCGGACCTGTGACAATGCCCGGAGAAACTTGGCTGCGCCGTGGCGGCGATCGAAGGGCTGCTCCTTCGACGCCGGGAGAACGAGGATGGGCACATGAGCGACTGGACTGCCTTCGGACGGGTGGACGCGGACGGCACCGTGTACGTGAAGACCGCCGAGGGCGAGCGGGTGGTCGGATCCTGGCAGGCAGGAGCACCGGAGGAGGGCCTGGCGCACTTCGCCCGCCGCTTCGCGGACCTGGTGACCGAGGTGGACCTGACCGAGGCCCGGCTCAACTCGGGTGCGGCGGACGCCGGCCACTCACTGAGCACGATCCGCCGGATCCGCGCCTCGCTCGCCGAGGCGCACGTGGTCGGCGACATCGACGCCCTGGCCACGCGCCTCGACAAGCTCGCCGTCGTCGCCGAGGAGAAGGCCGGCGAGGCCAAGGCCGCCAAGGAGGCCGCCCGCGGGGAGGCGCTGGCCCGCAAGACGGCCCTGGTCGAGGAGGCCGAGAAGCTGGCCGCCGAGTCGACCGGCTGGAAGACGGCCGGCGACCGGCTCAAGGAGATCCTCGACGAGTGGAAGACCATCCGCGGGGTCGACAAGAAGGCCGACGGTGAGCTGTGGAAGCGGTTCGCCGCCGCCCGGGACGGGTTCACCCGTCGCCGCGGCGCCCACTTCGCGTCCCTCGACTCGCAGCGCAAGCAGGCGCAGGGGGTCAAGGAGGAGTTGGTCGCCGAGGCCGAGAAGCTGAAGGACTCCACCGACTGGGCGGCCACCGCCAACCAGCTCAAGGACCTGATGAACCAGTGGAAGGCCGCACCGCGCGCCTCCAAGGAGGCCGAGCAGAAGCTCTGGGAACGGTTCCGGGCGGCGCAGGACGACTTCTTCACCCGGCGCAGCGAGGTCTTCTCCGCACGGGACAACGAGCAGCGGGCCAACCTGGAGCGCAAGCAGGCGCTGCTGGCCGAGGCCGAGGCCCTCGACATCGACGGCGACCCGAAGGGCGCGCAGGCGAAACTGCGGGACATCCAGGCCCAGTGGCACGAGGCCGGCCGGGTGCCCCGCGAGGCGGCGGCCGGGCTGGAGCGCCGGCTGCGCGCGATCGACGAGAAGGTCCGCGAGGTGATGGACTCCGCGTGGCGGCGTACCACCAAGGAGGACAACCCCCTCCTGGCCCAGATGCGGACCCAGGTCGCCGAGGCCGAGGAGCGGCTGGCCCGCGCCCAGGCCGCCGGTGACACCCGCCGCATCAAGGAGGCCGAGCAGGCCCTCGCCTCCAAGCGGCAGTTCCTCCAGCTCGCCGAGCAGGCCGGCTGACCCCTCGACACACCCCGGATAACCCCGGCCCCCCACGTGGGTGACCGGGGTTCTCCGTTGACCCCACTCCCCCGGCGCCCGGCGGCGACAACTTCGGGGAAAATGCTGGCTGCGGCGCGGGGGAGACGACATCTTCCCCGACGTTGCCGGCTCCGCCGGAAGGCGCGCGGTGGGACGAGACGGTGGCGTGGTTGACGCATCGGCGTGCGCTGATCAGAATGGGCGGCAGAGCCAGGTCAGGACCGGCGCGAGGGCGTCGACGGTGGACGCCGCCGTCGGGAGTCGCCGGTGTCCGTCCGCGAGTGACCGCGTCCACGTGACGTCACCGGAGCACGCACTGTCCGCGTACTCCGGGAAGAGCGTGACCACCCACCTGGCCCTCCGCCCGCGCGGCCGTGAGCAGCGACGGGCGTCCGAACTGGAGCTTTCATGCCACGACCCACCGCCCTCGGCGGCGCGCTCACCGCGCTCGCCACCGCCGCGGCCGGCGTCCTCGTCGCCGCCGCCGTCAGCACCTCGCCCGCCGTCGCCGCCCCTGCCGGCACCGGCACCGGCTACCTGAAGACGAGCGGTAACAAGATCGTCGACAGCACCGGAGCGACCGTCCGGATCACCGGCATCAACTGGTTCGGGATGGAGACCGACAACAAGACCTTCCACGGGCTCTGGTCGAACAACCCGTGGCGGGGACAGATCGACAAGATGGCGAGCCTCGGCTACAACACGCTGCGGGTGCCGTACTCGAACGACGCGCTGAAGCCGGGCGCCACCGCCAGCGGGATCAACGACTTCGTCAACCCGGACCTGGTCGGGCTCTCGCCGTTGCAGATCCTCGACAAGGTCGTCGACTACGCGGGCAGCAAGGGGATGCGGATCATCCTCGACCGGCACCGGCCGACGGCCGCCGGGCAGTCACCGCTGTGGTACACCGGCACCGTCTCCGAGGCGACCTGGATCAACGACTGGAAGATGCTCGCCCAGCGGTACGCGGGCAACACGACGGTCATCGGCGCGGACCTGCACAACGAGCCGCACGCCGAGGGCACCAACCCGAACGCCACCGGCGCCTGCTGGGGCTGCGGCGACCCGGCCCGGGACTGGCGGCTCGCCGCCGAACGGGCCGGCAACGCGATCCTGTCCGCGCAGCCGAACTGGCTGATCTTCGTGGAGGGGGTGAGCTGCCCCAGCGGCGGCCTCTCCAACGTCTGGGACAACGACCCCAGCAACGACGAGGACTGCGGCTGGTGGGGCGGCAACCTGTCGAAGGCCGGTCAGTTCCCGGTACGGCTGAACGTGCCGAACCGGCTGGTCTACTCGCCGCACGAGTACGCCACCAGCGTCTACGAGCAGACCTGGTTCAAGGCCCCGGAGTTCCCGGACAACCTGCCGGCGATCTGGGACAAGTACTGGGGTTACCTGCACAAGCAGAACATCGCCCCGATCATGATGGGCGAGTTCGGCAGCACCCTCGCCGACCCGCGGGACAAGGTGTGGCTGGAGAAGCTGATGGCGTACACCGGCACCGGCGTCAACGGGATGTCCTTCACCTACTGGTCGTGGAACCCGAACTCCGGTGACACCGGCGGCATCGCGCTCGACGACTGGACCAGCATCAACACCACCAAGCAGGCGATCCTCCAGCCGTACCTGATCCCGCCGGTCGGCGGCGGTGGCGGCGGGGTCACCCCCACGCCGACGACGCCCGGCCCGACGCCGACCACACCGGCACCCACCGGCGGCTGCACCGCGACGTACAAGCAGGTCAACGCGTGGCAGGGCGGATTCCAGGGCGAGCTGACCGTCAAGAACACCGGCACGGGTGCGCTCAACCCCTGGTCGGTGACGTGGACCTGGCCGGCCGGAGTGACCCTGGCCAGCGGCTGGAACGCCACGGTGACCCAGTCCGGCACCACGGTCACCGCGGCGGCGCCGACCTGGGCGTCGTCGCTCGCCGCGGGCGCGTCGGTGACCGTCGGCTTCACCGCCAACGGCGCGGCCTCCGCCCCCGGCTCGGTGAAGCTCAACGGCACCGCCTGCTGACGGTGTAAGGAAGGGCCCCCCGTTAACGCCTGGTGTAGAGGAAGGGCCCCTTCTTAACACAACGCGTTAAGAAGGGGCCCTTCCTTCGCGGGGTCAGTGGGCGGCGGCGCACCCGCCGGTCGTGGCCGCCGGCGTCGGTGCCGGCGCGCCGATCGTGGGCAGGCCGAGCAACACCCCGGGCGTACGCGGGGAGCGTCCCGCCTCGGCCGCGTCACCGGCCCGGGTACGCCGGTGCGACAGCGGCTCGGTGTCGGCGTTGAGGTGGTGCGGGGCGGCGTACGTGACGGTGGTGTGCACGATGTCCCCGGGCCGGATCGAGCCGGCGTACGAGCCGGCGTCAAAGTGGACCAGGCGGCCGTCGCGGGCGCGGCCGGACATCCGCCCGGTGCGCTCGTCCTTGCGGCCTTCGCCGACGGCGACCAGCACCTCGACGGTCTCCCCCACCAGCTTCCTGTTCTCCGCCCAGGTGATCTCCTCGACGCAGGCGATCAGCCGCTCGTAGCGCTCCTGCACCACCTGCTTGGGCAGTTGGCCGTCCATCGTGGCGGCCGGGGTGCCGGGGCGCTTGGAGTACTGGAAGGTGAACGCCGACGAGAAACGGGCCTCCCGCACCACGTCGAGCGTCCGCTGGAAGTCGGCCTCGGTCTCGCCGGGGAAGCCGACGATGATGTCGGTGGTGATCGCCGCGTCCGGCATGGCCTCCCGGACCTTGGAGATGATCCCCAGGTACTTCTCCGACCGGTACGAGCGGCGCATCGCCCGCAGCACCTCGTCGGAGCCGGACTGCAACGGCATGTGCAGCGAGTGGCAGACGTTCGGCGTCTCGGCCATCGCGGCGATCACGTCGTCGGTGAAGTCCTTCGGGTGCGGACTGGTGAACCGGACGCGCTCCAGCCCGTCGATGTCGCCGCACGCGCGCAGCAGCTTGCCGAAGGCGTACCGGTCGCCGAACTCGACACCGTAGGAGTTGACGTTCTGCCCGAGCAGGGTCACCTCCAGCACGCCCTCGTCGACCAGGGCGCGCACCTCGGAGAGGATGTCGCCGGGGCGGCGGTCCTTCTCCTTGCCGCGCAGGGAGGGCACGATGCAGAACGTGCACGTGTTGTTGCAGCCGACGGAGATGGACACCCAGCCGGCGTACGTCGACTCGCGGCGGGTCGGCAGCGTCGACGGGAAGACGTCGAGGGATTCGAGGATCTCGACCTCAGCGGCGGCGTTGTGCCGGGCGCGTTCCAGCAGCACCGGCAGCGACCCGATGTTGTGGGTGCCGAACACCACGTCGACCCAGGGCGCCTTGCGGACGATGTCGCCCCGGTCCTTCTGGGCCAGGCAGCCGCCGACGGCGATCTGCATCCCCGGGTGCCTGTCCTTGACGGGACGCAGATGACCCAGGTTGCCGTAGAGCCGGTTGTCGGCGTTCTCCCGGACCGCGCAGGTGTTGAAGACCACCACGTCGGGGTTGTCGTCGGCCTCGCGGGCGCGCACGTAACCCGCCTGCTCCAGCAGGCCGGAGATGCGCTCGGAGTCGTGCACGTTCATCTGGCAGCCGTACGTGCGCACCTGGTAGGTGCGCGGGCTGCTCGCCGCTGCGGTAGTCATGACATGCACAGCGTATCCGGGTCGACCGGATGGACCGAGACGAGGAGGAGCCGTGTGCCGGAGCATCAAGACCCTGCGTGAGCCGTACACCCCCGAGGTGACCGACGCGGACGTCCAGGCCGCCGCGTTGCAGTACGTCCGGAAGATCTCCGGGTTCCGCGCGCCGGCCGCGCACAACGCCGCGGCCTTCGACGCCGCGGTGTCCGCGGTCGCCGCGGCCACCGCGACCCTGCTGGCCCAACTGGAGGTACGCGGACAGCGCGCCGCCGGGTGAGAAGGAAGGGCCGACGGGGGCCCTTCCGCACACCTCAGGCGGCGGCGAGCGCGGGGAGCACCGAGTCGGGGGCCCAGCGGGAGCGGTGGCACTGCGACCAGCCCCGGCAGCGCGGGTCGGCGTCGGTGCAGAGGCGCTGGTTGCCGAGCACCTCGCCGTCGTCGGTCTCCCGCACGTCGAAGTGCACCGGGCGGATCGTGCCGTCCGGGGCGACCAGCAGGTGCCGGGTCGCGTCGAGCGTGTCGTCGCGGAGCAGGCAGTTGCGGTCCAGCAGCCGGGCCAGCGCCGCCACGCTGGCGTGCTCGGGGAGCGACTCCGGCACCCCGTAACAGTCCACGATCGTCGCGAACTCTCCCGGCGCCTGCCAGACGTCGCAGATCACCGCGTACGTCGGCAGTCGTGCCGGGTCGGCCACGGCCAGGGGCATCACCACCCGGCCGAGCGCCTCGGCCAGTGCCGGGTAGACCTCCACCGGCCTCGCCTGGTCGATTCTCCAGTTCCACAGCTCGGTCATGCCGCCTCCTCGCTGTGCTCGTCCCACCGGCCTCCGGATCGGGCCTTACTGACGATGGTGGGGGGAATTTGACCGCAGCCGGGGGCAAGTTACCGGTCTGTGACCATTCCGGGCAAAATTTCCTCGGGCACCGTTGCTCCGAGTAGCGGGAAGATGACAGTTTATCGGGTATGGTGCCGCGACACGCCGCCCGGCACCCGGCTCAGCGGAGCACCAGGCGATGCTCTCCGGGAGGCAGCAGCTCGCCGATCACGGGGGCGCCCGGGACCTCGCCGGCCACCAGCAGACCGCCGGAGGTCTGTGCGTCGGCCAGCAGGAGACGCTCCTCCTCGCCGGCCCGGCCGAAGTCGGTCCACGGGGAGACCCAGTCCAGGTTGCGCCGGCTGCCGCCGCTGACGTACCCGTCCCGGACCGCCTCGCGGGCACCCGCCAGGTAGGGCACCCGGGCGGTGTCGATGGCCACCGTCAGCCGGCTCGCCCGGGCGAGCTTGGACGCGTGCCCCAACAGCCCGAAGCCGGTCACGTCGGTGCCGCAGCGGACCCCGGCGGCGACCGCGGCCCGGGCCGCGGCCCGGTTCAGGGTGGTCATCGCGGCGACCGCCTCGGCGAAGCTCTCGCCGGTGGCCTTGTGCCGGGTGTTCAGCACCCCCACCCCCAGCGGCTTGGTCAGCGACAGCGGCAGACCGGCCCGGCCGGCGTCGAGGGTGATCAGCTCCTCGGGCCGGACCACCCCGGTGACGGCGAGACCGTACTTCGGGCCCTCGTCGTCGACGCTGTGACCGCCGGCCAGGTGACAGCCGGCCTCGCGGGCGACGTCCTGCCCGCCCCGCAGGACCTCCCGGGCCAGCTCCAGCGGGAGCACGTCGCGCGGCCAGCAGAGCAGGTTCAGCGCGACCAGGGGCGTGCCGCCCATCGCGTACACGTCGGAGAGGGCGTTGGTCGCGGCGATGCGGCCCCAGTCGTACGCGTCGTCGACGACCGGGGTGAAGAAGTCGGCGGTGGTGACCAGGCCGGTGCGCTCGTCCAGCCGGACCACCGCGGCGTCGTCGCCGTGGTCGAGGCCGACCAGCAGCTCGGCGGTGCCGGTGGCCGGGCCGAGGCCGGCGACCATCGCCTCCAGCTCGCCCGGAGGGATCTTGCAAGCGCAGCCGCCACCGCGCGCGTACGCCGTCAGACGAACCGGTGCGGTCATCCCCACATGATCTCGGCGGGGTGTCGCCGCCGCCACCGGAGCGACCCATTCGGCGGTCAAAATCGGACTCCCGACCCTGATCGAGGCTGGTGTTACCGCTCCGTGACCAACTGAGTTGCGTTCCGCCACATCACCCCGCCTACAGTGGCCCAACCGGGGGTCATCCGACCCCACTCCGGGCGACCACAGGGACGGTGTACGACGTGACGACGGGCGAACCGCTCATCGTGCTGGACGCGGTCAACAAGTACTTCGGGCCGCTGCACGTGCTGGACGACGTCTCGCTGTCGGTCGGGCGCGGCGAGGTGGTCGTGGTGATCGGCCCGTCCGGCTCCGGCAAGTCGACGCTCTGCCGTGCCATCAACCGGCTGGAACCGATCAACTCGGGCACCATCACCTTCGACGGGCGACCGCTGCCGGCCGAGGGCAAGGACCTCGCCAGGTTGCGCAGCGAGGTGGGCATGGTCTTCCAGTCGTTCAACCTCTTCGCGCACAAGACCATCCTGGAGAACGTCACCCTCGGGCCGATCAAGGTCCGCAAGGAGAAGCCGGCCGCCGCCCGCGAGCGCGGCCTGGCCCTGCTGGACCGGGTCGGCATCGCCAACCAGGCCGACAAGTTCCCCGCGCAGCTCTCCGGCGGCCAGCAGCAGCGGGCCGCGATCGCCCGCGCGCTGGCCATGCAGCCCAAGGCGATGCTCTTCGACGAGCCGACCAGCGCGCTCGACCCGGAGATGGTCGGCGAGGTGCTGGACGTGATGACGTCACTGGCCCGCGAGGGCATGACCATGGTCGTGGTCACCCACGAGATGGGCTTCGCCCGGCACGCGGCGAACCGGGTCATCTTCATGGCCGACGGGCAGCTCGTCGAGGACGCGCCGCCGGCCGAGTTTTTCGCCAACCCGCGCAGCGAGCGGGCCAAGGACTTCCTCTCCAAGATCCTCACGCACTAGGCGTCCCGGAGCGCGCCGTCCCCCGGCGGGCACCACCCGAAGAAGGAGAAGAGTATGCGTATCACGCGCGTAGCGGCGCTTGCGGCAGCCGCCACCCTGGCGTTCGGCCTGACCGCCTGTGGCGGCGACGAGGGCGGGGAGGGCACCGGCTCCGGCAGCAAGTCCTTCGCCGCCGGCAGCACCATGGAGAAGCTCAACAAGGCCCAGAAGATCAAGATCGGCACCAAGTTCGACCAGCCCGGCTTCGGCCAGAAGGGCCTGTCGGGCGACCCGGAGGGCTTCGACGTCGAGGTCGCGAAGATCATCGTCAAGGAGCTCGGCATCCCCGAGGACAAGATCGAGTGGGTCGAGGCCCCCTCGAAGGTCCGCGAGGACGTGATCGTGAACGGCACCGTCGACCTGGTGGCGGCGACCTACACGATCAACGACAAGCGCAAGGAGCGCATCGCCTTCGCCGGCCCGTACTACGAGGCCGGACAGAACATCATGGTGAAGAAGGACGACAGCAGCATCACGGGGCCGGACTCCTTCAAGGACGGCGCCAAGAAGGTCTGCTCGGTGACCGGCTCCACCCCGGCCGAGAAGATCAAGGAGTACGTCAAGGACGTCGCCACGCAGGTGGTGCTCTTCGACACCTACGACAAGTGCCGCGACGCCCTCAATGGCGGCCAGGTCGACGCCGTCACCACGGACAACGTGATCCTGCTCGGCTACATCGCCAAGGACGAGGCCTCGTTCAAGCTGGCCGGTGACAACTTCACCAAGGAGCCGTACGGCATCGGGGTGAAGAAGGAGGACACCGCCTTCCGTGACTTCGTCAACGACACGCTGGAGAAGGCGTTCGCCGACGGCAGCTGGAAGAAGGCCTGGGACGACACGGCCGGCAAGTTCGGTGCCGAGCTGGGCACTGCGCCGACCATCAACCGCTACTGATTCCTGCTGATCTGGAGGGTGGGGAGGACGACCGACCCGTGAGTGTGCTCATCGACCGGTTCGACGTTTTCGCGGGTGGCTTCTGGCTCACCCTCCAGATCTGCGTACTCGCCGCGATCGGCGCCCTGATCCTGGGCGCCGTCGTGGCGGTACTGCGGATCTCCCCGGTACCGCCGCTGCGCGCCGTCGGGACCGGCTACGTCAACGTCTTCCGCAACATGCCGCTGACCGTGGTGATGTTCTTCGCCGCGTTCGGCCTTCCCGCGCTCGGCTCGAACGCGGACTTCCTCCGCATCCCTCTGATCGACTCACTGTTCAGCCGACTCGGTACCGACCTGCCGTACTTCCGCTTCGCGGTGATCGCCCTGGTCCTCTACACGGCTGCCTTCGTCTGCGAGGCGCTGCGCTCGGGCGTGAACGCGGTCCCCGCCGGGCAGGCCGAGGCCGCCCGTTCGCTCGGTCTGACCTTCGGGCAGAACCTGCGGTACGTGGTGCTGCCGCAGTCCTGGAAGGCGTCCATCGTGCCGCTCGGTTCGGTGATCATCGCGATGATCAAGAATTCCGCCCTGGCCGGCTTCTTCGGCGTGGTCGGTGACCTGTCGGCCACGGCCGACCAGCTCACCGGAGCCGAGGGCTACGCGTTCATCCCGGTCGCGATCGGCATCTCGATCGGCTACCTGATCATGACCGTGCCCCTCGGTGCCCTCCTCGACCGGATCGAGAAGCGACAGGCGGTGGCCCGATGAGTCAGCAGAGCGTCCTCTACGACGTCCCGGGTCCCCGGCAGCGCCGGATCACCCTGATCAGCAGCCTGGTCGCCACGGTTGTCCTGCTGATCGGCGCCTACTTCCTGATCTACCGGCCGCTTGATGAGAACGGCCAGTTCTCGATGGAGCTCTGGGGTCCGCTCGTCGACCCCTCCAACGAGACCTTCTCCCTCGTCTGGAAGCGGATCGGTACCGGATTCCGCAACACCCTCATCGCGGCAGCGCTGGCCATCGTGTCCTCGCTGGTGGTCGGCACCCTGCTGGCGTTGCTGCGGATCCAGCTCAAGAGCCTCGCCCAGCGACGCTTCACCGGCTTCGCCACCCCGCTGGCGTACCTGCTGCGCGGGTTGAGCGCCGTTCTGTCGGCGGTCACCCGGGTCTGCGTCGAGGTTTTCCGCGGCCTGCCCGTGGTGATCACGATCTTCTTCGTGGGGCGCGGCTTCCCCGAGTTCGGCATCACCATGGACACGCTCTGGTACCTGGTCATCGGCCTGACCATCTACAACTCCGTGGTCATCGGTGAGATCCTCCGCTCCGGCATGGAGGGACTCCCCGGGGGGCAACGGGAGGCGGCGGCCGCGATCGGGCTCTCCCCGCTGCAGACCACCTGGATGATCCTGCTGCCGCAGGCGTTCCGCATCATGCTTCCGGCGCTGATCAGCCAGCTCGTGGTGGTGCTCAAGGACACCTCGCTCGGCTTCATCATTAGCTACGAGGAGACCCTGACGATCGCCGAGCAGATCATCGGTTCCCTGGACAACCCGATCCAGGTGTACTTCGTCATCGCGGTGCTGTTCATCGTCGTCAACTACTCGCTGTCGAAGCTCGCCCAGTACGTGCAGCACCGCCTCGCCCGGGGCCGGCGCAGCACCGTCGCCCACACGACCGGAGCTGCGGGAACCGAGTTGGAGACCGAGGCGGTACCCGGCACCACCACCTGACGACACCAGCGCGACGGAAGGGCCGACCCCCCTGCGGGGCCGGCCCTTCCTCGTCACTGCGTCAGCGGGCGATCTCGGTGACCCGGGACTCACGGACCACGGTCACCCGGATCTGACCCGGGTACGTCAGCTCCTCCTCGATCTGCTTGGCCACGTCCCGGGCCAGCACGGCCGCGCCGATGTCGTCGACGTCGTCCGGCTTGACCATCACCCGGATCTCGCGGCCCGCCTGCATCGCGAAGACCTTGTCCACACCGAGCTTGCCGGCCGCGATCTCCTCGATCCGCTCCAGGCGCTTGACGTACGCCTCCAGGCTCTCGCGGCGCGCGCCCGGCCGACCGCCGGAACAGGCGTCGGACGCCTGCGTGAGGACGGCCTCGATCGTCTGCGGCGGCACCTCGTTGTGGTGCGCCTCGATGGCGTGGACGACGTCCTCGCTCTCGCCGTACTTGCGGGCCAGGTCCGCGCCGATGATGGCGTGGCTGCCCTCCACCTCGTGGGTGAGCGCCTTGCCGATGTCGTGCAGGAACGCCGACCGCTTGATCGTCAGCACGTCCAGGCGCAGCTCGGCGGCCATCACGCCGGCGATGTGCGCGGTCTCCACCAGGTGCTTGAGCACGTTCTGCCCGTACGACGTGCGGTAGCGCAGCCGCCCCAGGTAGGTCACCAGCTCCGGGTGGATCTCGGTGATGCCGACCTCGACCAGGGCGTCCTCGGCGGCCCGCCGGCAGAGCTGGTCCACCTCCTGGCGGGCCAGGTCGTACACCTCCTCGATCCGGTGCGGGTGGATCCGCCCGTCGAGGACCAGCTTCTCCAGGGTGAGCCGGCCGACCTCCCGCCGGACCGGGTCGAAGCACGAGAGCAGCACGGCCTCGGGGGTGTCGTCGATGATCAGGTTGACCCCGGTCACCGACTCGAAGGCCCGGATGTTGCGGCCCTCGCGGCCGATGATCCGACCCTTCATCTCGTCGCCGGGCAGGTGCAGGACGCTGACCACGCTCTCCGCGGTCTGCTCGCTGGCCACCCGCTGGATCGCGTCGACGACGATGTGCCGGGCGCGCTGCTCGGCGGTGTTGCGCGCGTCGGACTCGATGTCCCGGACCAGCAGCGCGGCCTCCCGCTTCGCCTGCGTCTCGATCGCCTCGATCAGCTCGGCCCGGGCCGCGTCGGCGGTCAACCCGGCCACCCGCTCCAGCTCCCGACGACGCCGCTCCTCGGCCTCGGCCAGCTCCGTCTCCCGCTGGGCGAGTGCCGACTCGCGGGCGGCGAGGGCGGCGCTGGCCGCGCTGAGCTGCCGTTCCCGCTCGGCGAGCCGCTCCACCTCCTCGGTGTGCAGGCGTTCCCGCTCGTCCATCCGGGCCGCCCGCCGCTCCACCTCGGCGGCCTGCTCGCGGGTCGTCGCCGCGAGCACCGCCATCTCCCGCTCACCGCTGCGCCGGGCGGCGGTCCGCAGTTGGTCGGCGTCGATCTCGGCCTGCTTGTGTGCCCGCTCCAGGATGGTGTCGGCCTCGGCACGGGCGTCGTCCAGCACCCGCCGCGCCTCGGCCCGGGCCGACTTCGCCTCCGCCTTGGCGGCGGCGGCCTCGGTGCGGGCGGCGGCGGCCGCCGACTTCGCCACGTCGATGGTGCTGTTGACCTCGTCGGCGGCGGTACGCAGGGCGGCCAGGGACTGCTCCTGGCGATCCTTCTCGGCGACGAAGGCGGGGTCCTCGGGCCTCGGGGCGCTGGCGAGGCGCCGCAGCGTCCGCACGCCCACCAGCACGGCGGCGACCACCACCACGGCCAGCAGCAGGACGACCGCCAGGAGGACCAGGTCGAAGCCGTTCACGCCACCCCTCCGCGCGGGAGCGGGGCGGATGCCCGTGGAGAGTGATGGTTGCCCGCGTCAGCGGCTCGGGACACCCGCGTGCCGGACTCGCCGGCCTGCCCGCTCATGCCGGTCCCCCGGTGGACCTGTGCCGCCTCGCCATGGCGTGCCTCCCCTGAACGTCACGCCGCAGGACGTGCCGGTGGGCACACTCCTGCGGCTCTGGACGCCCGACCGGAGCGGCTGGCCGTGGGTAGCTTTCTCCGCCGGCGGTGCCCCGCGGGCATCGTCGGCGGCCGGGTGCAGTTGTCGCCCCGACTCCGGACCGGCCAGTCCGGAGTCGACACCGAAGGCCGGTGGATCGGCCAAAGTGATGCTGTTCCGTTACGCGTTCTATGTTGTGCGCTTAGCCTGCGCTGGTCGGGCAACGTGAGCCTGTATGGCGAGGCTAGGTCTCCGGAGGTGCTCCGGTCAAGAACTCATGATCAAACCCCCCGAACGGAGAGAGTTCGCGGTGTGACGCACCGCTGATCGGGGACCGGACACCAGGGGACAAAGGTGAGCCGAGACGGGACAGTCAGCCTGCCTGGGCCCCTCCCGCCTGGTCGCAGCGGCGGCGCGTCGCGCTCAGTCGACCGGGCGACTCTCCCGGTCGAGGTCGCCCTCCGCGTCGGCCAAGGCGTCGGCGTCGATCTGGTCGGCGAACTCGGCCGCCTCGGCGCTCTGCGCGGCCAGGGCGTCCTTCACCGCCCGGATCGCCACGCCCGGCGGATAGCCCTTGCGGGCCAGCATGGCGACCAGCCGGCGGAACACCGCGTCGGGCTCGCCCCGGGCCGAGCGGAGCTTCCGGTCGACCAGCGCACGGGCCGTCCCGGCCTCCGTCTCCTCGTCCAGCTCGCCGAGCGCCTCGCTGGCCACCTCACCGTCGACGCCGCGCTGGCGCAGCTCGTTGGCGAGCGCCCGACGGGACAGACCCCGGCCGGCGTGCCGGCTCGACACCCAGGCCTTCGCGAACGCCGCGTCGTCGATGATGCCGACCTCGTCGTAGCGGTCGAGCACCTCGGCCGACACCTCGTCGGAGATGCCCTTCCTGGCGAGGGCGCCGGCCAGCTCGGCCCGGGTACGCGGGCGCACCGCCAGCTGCCGGAGGCAGATCTCCCGAGCCACCTCGGCCTCGTCCCGTGGTGGGGACGGGGTCGCCTCCGGCTCGGTGTCCGCACCACGGGCACGCCGGTCCCGGCGAGGTCGGGGCGCGGTGTCGCCGTCACCCGACCGGGGCGGGCTGGCATCCCAGCCGCGCCCCGTGCGGGCACGTCGTCCTGCCATCGATCAGCGGCCGATCAGAAGTCGACCGGCGGCAGCTCCGGGCCGCCGGCGGCGTCACCCGCGCCCTGCCCGACGCCGAGCTTCTCCAGGATCTTCTTCTCGATCTCGGCGGCCACGTCCGGGTTCTCCCGGAGGAACTCGCGGGCCTTCTCCTTGCCCTGGCCGAGCTGGTCGCCGTCGTACGTGTACCACGCGCCGGACTTGCGGATGATCGCCTGCTCCACGCCGACGTCGATCAGCGAGCCCTCGCGGGAGATGCCCTTGCCGTACATGATGTCGAACTCGGCCTGCTTGAACGGCGCGGCGACCTTGTTCTTCACGACCTTGACCCGGGTGCGGTTACCGACCACGTCGGTGCCGTCCTTGAGGCTCTCGATGCGCCGCACGTCGAGCCGGACCGAGGCGTAGAACTTCAGTGCCCGACCACCGGTCGTGGTCTCCGGGCTGCCGAACATCACGCCGATCTTCTCGCGGAGCTGGTTGATGAAGATCGCCGTGGTGCCGGTGTTGTTGAGCACACCGGTGATCTTCCGCAGCGCCTGGCTCATCAGCCGGGCCTGGAGACCCACGTGGCTGTCGCCCATCTCACCCTCGATCTCGGCGCGCGGCACCAGCGCGGCCACCGAGTCGATGACGATGATGTCGAGCGCGCCGGAGCGGACCAGCATGTCCACGATCTCCAGCGCCTGCTCGCCGGTGTCCGGCTGGGAGACCAGCAGGGCGTCGGTGTCGACGCCGAGGGCCTTCGCGTACTCCGGGTCGAGCGCGTGCTCGGCGTCGACGAACGCCGCGATGCCGCCGGCCCGCTGGGCGTTGGCCACCGCGTGCAACGCCACCGTGGTCTTACCGCTGGACTCCGGACCGTAGATCTCGACGACCCGGCCCCGGGGCAGACCGCCCACGCCGAGCGCCACGTCGAGCGCGATGGAACCGGTGGTGATGACCGAGGTCTGGATGACCGGCCGCTCACCCAGCCGCATCACCGAACCCTTGCCGAACTGCTTGTCGATCTGAGCGAGAGCAAGGTCGAGTGCCTTCTCCCGATCGGGCCCTGCGGCCATGTTTGCCACCCCTGCCTTCGCCGGCGTCTTTCCTGAGCTTCGCGTCACGCGGACACGCTAGGCGCTGGGTCCGACAGAAAACCAGCGGCCATGCCGCGAGCTGTGGACAAGCACCCCGCTGTGGACAATAGCCGAACAGGTGTACGAGTCGGCAAGCGACACGCGGAAGCGACGAAACGACTGCTCAACGTAGTCGCGCGGGGACCCGGTCGGGATAGGCGGCGACCACGGCCCGCCACACCACGTGCGTCTGCTCGCCCGCGGCGAGCGCCTGCTCGATGGTCCGCCCGCCCAGCTGGGACAGCACCTGGTCGCGGGCGATGCTGGCCGCGTACCCGGGGCCGAACGCCTCCTCCAGCCGCGTCCAGAAGTCGGTCAGCCGCACGTATCAGTCCTCCTCGTCCGGTGCACCGGACGGCACCGACCGCAACGCTAGCGCCACCAGCGGGACGACCGCGATCGCCGCCAGCAGGGTGAGCACCGGATAACCCGCGGCCCCCATCACAAACCCGCTGGCCGCCGCCGCACCGGCACCGGCCAGGCCCATCGTGAGGTCGGACAGCCCCTGGACACTGGGACGGATCGCCGCCGGCACCGCCTCCGACAGCAGCGTCGAGCCGGCCACCATGGTGCCGGACCAGCCCAGCCCGAGCAGGACCAGGCCGAGCGAGAGCAGGGGCGTGTCGTGCCCGGCGGTGCCGGCGACCGCGCACGCGGCGAGCAGCAGCCCGACACCACCGAGGATCACCGGCCGGCGGCCGAGTCGATCGGTGAGCCAGCCCACAACCGGGGAGAGGGCGTACATCCCCGCGATGTGCAGGCTCAGCACGATGCCGACCACCCGCAGCACGTCCGCGTCGCCGTGCGACTGGCCCAGGCGCACCGGCGTCATCGACATGACCGCCACCATCACCACGTGGCCCACGGCCACGGCCGCGATGCCGAGGCGGGCGGCGGGCCGGGCGCGTACCGTCCGCCAGGCCGCGCGCATCCCCGCCCCGTGCCGGGCGGGCGCCGCCGGTGGGGTGACGGCCGCCGCCGGCGGGGTGAGGTCCGGCGGGGCAGCCACGTCCGCGACCGGGGCCTCCGCCGCCGCCAGCCGGCGCGCGGTGAGCAGCGGGTCGGGCCGCAGCAGGACCAGGAGTACGCCGGCGGCGAGCACGAACGCGGCGGCGCTGAAGGCGAACGGGCCGGCCAGCGGCGGCAGGCCCCAGCCGGAGGTGGTGCGGTCGGCGAGCGCGGCGAAGTTCGGCGCGGCCACCGCCCCGATGGTGGTGGCCCAGACGATCAGGGACAGTTGTCGGCCCCGCCGGGCGGGCTCGGCGAGGTCGACCGCCGCGTAACGGGCCTGGAGGCCGGCGGCCGTCCCGCCGCCGAAGAAGAACATGCCCAGGAAGAGCAGCGGCACCAGGCGGGTGACCGTGGCGACCACCACCAGCACGGCGCCGACAGTGCCGGCGAGGTACGCCACCGCCAGCCCCGGCCGGCGGCCGTGCCCGTTGATGATCCGGGTGACCGGTACGGAGAGCAGTGCCCCACCGACCACGGCGGCGCTCTGCGCCAGACCGGCGACCGCGGTGCCGGCGACCCGGGCGGCGAGCAACGCGCCCACCGAGATGCCGATGGTCACGCCGATCCCGCCGATGATCTGCGTGACGAACAGCAGGCGCAGCGTCCGGCGCTGGATCGGTACGACGTCCGGAGCGGTACGGACCGGCGCGGTCAGGTCGGTGGCCATCGGCGGGCTCCCGGAGCGGTAAGGGGTGGACAGCGCTCCCATCCTTGCGCATCCACCCCGCTCTCCGGGACCCGGTTTCGCTACAGGCCGAGGCCCCGGCCGATGATCTCCTTCATGATCTCGGTGGTACCGCCGTAGATCGTCTGCACGCGGCCGTCCAGCCACGCCTTCGCCACGGGGTACTCCAGCATGAAGCCGTAGCCGCCGTGCAACTGCACGCAGCGGTCCGCGACCCGGTTCTGCAGCTCGGTGGTCCACCACTTCGCCTTCGCCGCGTCGGTGACCGACAGGCGCCCCACGTTGAACTCGGCGACGCAGTGGTTGACGAACGTCCGCGCGATGGTGACCTCGGTGTCCAGCTCGGCCAGTAGGAAGCGGTTGTGCTGGAACTTCCCGATGGGTCGGCCGAACGCCTCCCGGGAGCGGGCGTAATCGAGGGTGACCGCGAGCAGTTTCTCCGCCGCGGCCACCGCCGCGATCGCGATGCTGAGCCGCTCCCGGGGCAGGTTCCCCATCAGGTGGTAGAAGCCGTGGTTCTCGGTGCCGATCAGGTTCTCCGCCGGCACCCGGCAGTCGTCGAAGAACAGCTCCGCCGTGTCGTTGGCCTTCAGGCCCACCTTGGCCAGCCGCCGGCCCCGGGTGAAACCGGGCGTGCCCGCCTCCACCGCCACCAGGCTCACCCCGTGCGCGCCCTGGTCCGCCGTCCGGGCCACCACCAGCACCAGGTCCGCCATCTCACCGTTGGTGATGAACGTCTTCTGGCCGTTGAGGACCAGCGAGTCGCCGTCGCGTACGGCGGTGGTGCGGATCCCGGCCAGGTCCGAGCCGGCGCCCGGCTCGCTCATCGCGATCGCGGTCACCAGGTCGCCGGAGCAGAAGCCGGGCAGCCACCGCTTGCGCTGGTCGTCGCTGGTCAGCTCGGTGAGGTACGGGGCCACCACGTCGTTGTGCAGCCCGAACCCGAGGCCGGAGCAGCCGGCGGCGACGATCTCCTCGACCAGCACCGCGTTGAACCGGAAGTCCTGCTGGCCGCCGCCGCCGTACTCGGGGTCGACGTCCATGCCGAGCAGCCCGGCCCGGCCGGCCTTGCGCCACACCTCGCGGTCGACGATTCCCTCGGCCTCCCAGCGCTCGTGGTGCGGCACCGCCTCGCGGGCCAGGAACTCACGGCACAGGTCACGGAACTCGGCGTGGTCACGCTCGTAGAGATGCTGCTCCATGGCGGCAAGTGTGGCACCGCTCACCGCCCCTGCCCAGGGGCGTGACGGTCAGGCGAGGGCGCGGGCGGCCACGGTCAGGTCGGCGACCAGTCCGTCGTACGCCGCGTCCTGGTCGTCGGCGCGCAGCACCGCCGAGGGATGGATGGTGGCCAGCAGGCGGGCCTCCGGGGCGTCCGCCACCTTCCCGGTGTTGTCCACCGGCACCCGGGCGAAGTCCTCCGGGCGCTGGGCCGAGGCGGGCCAGGGCAGCAGCTCGCCGCGTTGCCGGGTGACCCGGAAGGTCGGGCCGAGCAGCGCCTTCGCCGCGGTCGCCCCGAGCACCACCACGATCTCCGGACGGAGCCGGGCGAACTCGGCGACCAGCCAGGGACGGCAGGCGGTGATGTGCACCCGGTCGGGGGTCTGGTGGATGCGCCGCTTGCCTCGCAGCTCGAAGCGGAAGTGCTTCACGGCGTTGGTCAGGTAGATGTGCGCCGGGTCCAGCCCGGCGTCGTCGGCGGCCTTGCGCAGCAGCCGGCCGGCGGGGCCGACGAAGGGCAGGCCCTTCTGGTCCTCCATGTCGCCGGGCTGCTCCCCCACCAACACCATCCGCGCGCTCTCGTCGCCCCGACCGAAGACCGTCTGGGAGGCGTCCCGGTACAGCTCGCACCCCCGGCAGCCGGTGGCGGCGGCGCGCAGCTCGTCGAGGGTGTCGGCCTGCGGCGGGATGAACTGCTGGGCGCCGGGGGCGGTGTCGGGCTCGGCCATGACGACCGTTCTACCCCGTTCGGGCCGACTCACGCCGGCCCGCCACGCCCGCGGGGTCAGGTGGAGAAGCTCGCCGCGGCTCCCGGCCGGACGGCACGGGCGACCGCGTCCGCGAGCGGCGCCAGGTCGGCCTCGTCGAGCGTGCTGACGGTGAGTCGGACCGCCGGCCCGGCGCCGATCCGGTAGAGCCCGCCCGGGGCGACGGCCCACCCTGCGTCCCGCAGGGCGGTGACCACGCTGGTCTCGTCGAGCACCGGCACCCAGACGTTGATGCCGCTGCGCCCCCGGGCCGGGACGCCCCGGTCGGCCAGCTCGGCGAGCAGCCCGGCGCGGCGGCGCTCGTAGCTCTCCCCCGCCCGCGTCACCCGCTCGGCCACCGCCGGATCGGACCAGAGGGCCAGCACGAGACGCTGCAGCACGGTGGACACCCAGCCGGCGCCGACCCGCAGCCGGCCGGCCACCCGGGCGACGGTCGCCTCGTCGCCGGCCACCACCGCGAGCCGCAGGTCGGGCCCGAACGGCTTGCTCACCGACCGGACGAAGGCCCACGCCGGGGTCGCCCCGGCGAGCGGACGCAACGGTACGCGGGCCAGCTCCGCGGCGTGGTCGTCCTCGATGACCAGGAGGTCCTCCCGGCCGGCGAGCAGCGCCCGCAGCCGCCCCGCCCGCTCGGCGGAGAGCGCGGCGCCGGTCGGGTTCTGTGCGCGGCTGGTCACGACCAGCGCCCGCGCGCCGAGGGTCAGCGCGGCTGCCACGCCGGCTTCGGTGGGCCCGTCGTCGTCCACCGGGACGCCGATCGGCCGCAGCCCGAGGGCGGCGACCAGGTCGAGCAGGTTGGCCCAGCCGGGGTCCTCCACGGCGACCGCGTCCCCCGGCCGGAGGTGCGCGGCGAGCAGACGCTCGATGCCGTCCAGCGCCCCTCCGGTGACGGTGAGGTCGTCGGCCGGGACGCCGTCGGCTGCCAGCCGCTCCCGGGCGGTCTCGGCGAACGCGGGCAGGACGGTGCCGCCCTCGTACCCCGTGGGGGGCCCGACCTGTGCGGCGAGCGCGGCCAGGTGCGGACCGAGCGGCGGCAGCAGCCGGGGGTCGGGCTGGCCGAGCGCCAGGTCGCGGACCCCGGGCGGGGGCGGCGGCAGCAGGGCCGACCGGCGGCCCGCCACCGGCGGTCGGGGACGCACCCGGGTGCCGTGCCGGCCGGCGGTCACGACCAGGCCGCGCTGGCGCAGCTCCTGGTAGGCGCGCGCGACAGTGGCCGGGCTGACCGCCAGGTCGGCGGCGAGGGCGCGGACCGCCGGGAGGGCGGTGCCGGCGGGGAGCGCGCCGGAACGGACGCCGGATTCCACGCTGGCCGAAATCGCGGCCGACGTCGCGCCGGCGATCTGATAATGTGCTGCCACAGTTGAAGGATTGTACTAGAACAAAGGTGGCCTGTCGCATGTACCCTCCGACTCCGCGGACCACCGCCACCCGCATGCGCGACCGGATGAGCTACGACGCCGACGCGGCCCACGCCGTGCTGGACGAGGCGTACCACTGCGTACTGACCTTCACCGTCGACGGCGAGCCGCGGGCGCTGCCCACCCTGCACGTCCGCGTCGGCGACACCCTCTACCTGCACGGCTCCACCGGCAGCCGGCCGCTGCTGGCCGCCCGGGGCGACGGGCTGCCGGTCTGCGTGGCGGTCACCCTGCTCGACGGCCTGATCTACGCGCGGTCGCAGTTCCACCACAGCGCCAACTACCGCTCGGTGGTCGTGCACGGCACCGCCGGACTGGTCACCGACGAGCGGGAGAAGGCCGCCGCGATGACCGCGCTGGTGGAGAAGGTGGGGGCCGGGCGCAGCGCGGAGAGCCGACCGCCGAGCCGACGCGAGCTGGCCGAGACCGCCGTGCTGGCGCTGCCGCTGCGCGAGGTGTCCACCCGGTCCCGCACCGGCGGGGTCAGCGACGATCCGGCCGACCTCGACCTGCCCTACTGGGCCGGGGTGGTGCCGCTGCGCCTCACGGCCGGGGCGGCCGAGCCGGCCGAGGGCGTGACCGCGCCTGTTCCGGCGTACCTCCGGCCGGCCCGCTCCCCCTGGCTGGAGCCGGTGGCGCGGCGCGGGGAGCACGTGGTGCTGGAGCCGCTGGACCTCGCCCACGCCGAGGATCTGTACGCGGCCACCACCGACCCGGAGGTGTGGCGACACCTCGGCGGCCCGCAGCCGGCCGACGCCGCCGAGATGATGCGGGTGGTCGCGGCCTACCTCGCCGCCGGGCGCTCCGGCGAGCGGGTGTCGTGGGTGCAGCGCTGCGCCGCGACCGGCGCGGTGGTCGGCACCACCTCCTTCTACGAGGTCGACCCCGAACGGCGCTCGGTCGCCATCGGCTACACGTGGCTCGGCCGGCCCTGGTGGCGCACCGGCATCAACACCGAGGCGAAGCTGCTGCTGCTCACCCGGGCCTTCGACGAGCTGGGCGCGGTCCGCGTGGTCTGGCACACCGACATCCGCAACGAGCGCTCGCAGCGGGCGATCGAACGGCTGGGCGCGTCCCGCGAGGGCGTGCTGCGCATGCACCGGCAGCGCGCGGACGGCTCCTGGCGGGACACCGTGCAGTACGCGATGACCGTCGACGAGTGGCCGAAAGCACAGGTCACGCTGCGGGAAAGGCTTCGCCCGACGGCGCCCGTGGCGTGATGATGGCGGGCGTGCTGGGCATCACCGACATCTGGACGTACGTGCTGGGCACCGTGGCGATCATCCTGCTGCCCGGGCCCAACTCGCTCTTCGTGCTCTCCACCGCCGCGCGGCGGGGCGTGGGAGCCGGTTACCGGGCCGCGGGCGGGGTGTTCGTCGGCGACGGGGTGCTGATGTTCCTCTCCGCCGCCGGCGTGGCGTCGCTGCTCCAGGCGTACCCGCCGCTCTTCCTGGTGATCAAGTACGCGGGCGCCGCGTACCTGGGCTATGTCGGGCTGACCATGCTGCGCGGGGCCTGGCGGCGCTGGCGGACGCGCAACGACCCGACCGCGCCGCGGCTCATCGACGCCGCGGAGCCGGCGGCGATGCGCAGTCCGTTCCGCAAGGCGCTGGTGGTCAGCCTGCTCAACCCGAAGGCGATCCTGTTCTTCATCTCGTTCTTCATCCAGTTCGTCGACCCGGGCTACGCGTGGCCGGCACTGTCGTTCCTGCTGCTCGGCCTGATCGCCCAGGTCACCAGCGCGCTCTACCTGACCATGCTGATCTTCGCGGGCACGTTCCTGGCGGCGCAGTTCCGCCAGCGCCGTCGCCTCGCCGCCGGCGCGACCACCGGCGTCGCGGCCCTCTTCCTGGGCTTCAGCGTCAAGCTCGCCACCGCGAGCGTCTGACCCGCCCGGTGGCGCGGTCAGGTGCCGTCGCCGCCTCCGCCACCACCACCGATACCGGCTCCCCCGGCGACGCCGCCCAGGCCGTAACCGGGTGCGATCGGCTCGTCCGGGCGGCGGCTGACGTGCGCCGACTCGGTGATGGTCGCGGACCAGTCGGCGTGGGCCGCCGCGGCGGCGTGCCGGTTGATCGCCTCCCGCAACCAGCCGTCGACGGTGGCCACCCAGTCCCGCTGCTCGGCGCCGTTGTGCCACACGCGGAAACGGCTGATGCTCTGGTGGGTGATCCCGGCCAGCGCCAGCCGCCGGTCCATCCAGAGGATCACCTCCAGGCCCGCCGGGTTGGCGACGAAGGTCACCTCCATCTCGGTGATCGGTCCGGCGTAGATGGGCGCCACCCAGAAGCCCAGCCGCTGGTGTACGGGCAGGATCTGCTCCACACCGGGCAGCCGGCTGTCCACGAGGCCGGCCTGCCTCATGGTGAAGCCGAGAGTGTCCAGCGCGGCCAGGATGTGCGCCTGCGTGGGGAGCGGGTGGACGAAGACCGGCACCATGGCGCCCTGGTCGAGCGAGGGGTCGATCGCCACCTCGGTCCGCAGCCCCGTCCGCATGCTGAGCAACGGCACCCCGCCGAAGATCGTCACCGGGGTCTCCCACGGCAGCGGGAACTCGAACGGGATCGTGCGGGCCCGCCGGGCGCGCAGCACGAAGGCCTCGGCGACCTGCGCCTGATGGAACTGCACCAGGCGGCGGGGCGCCTCCGGGTCGTCCGGTTCGGCGGTGGCGACCAGGCCGAGCCGGACGTGCCGCACGGGTACGTCCGTGGACCCGGCGGTGACGGTCACCCGCCCGGGCAGGTGGAGGCCGGGGCGGGTGCTCGGGTTGGCCAGGGCGGTGCGCACCGTCAGGCCCGTCCAGCCCGACTCCGGTGACACGCCCGTCAGCCGCACCGCGCTCCCCGTTCCGGCGGACGCGGCACCGCCCCGGTGCCGCGGCGGGACCGTCCGGTCCCGCCGCGGCTTACCCCTGAGGGCCCCGCGCAACCGCCGGGATCAGGGCGGCGGATCAGCGCAGGCGGCGCCCGCGCGGCACCGGGTCGGTCTCGTCGTCGAACTCGCCGATGACCTCCTCCAGCAGATCCTCCAGCGCGACGAACCCGATCGGCCGGGTCGGCCCACCGCCGTTGCGTACCAGCGCCAACTGCGACTGCCGGGCCCGCATCGCCGCCACGGCCTCGCTGACGGTCGCCGCCGCCGGCAGGGTGAAGGCGTTCGTCATCAGGTCAGCGGCGGTGGCCGTCGGCCGGGTGGCGGTGGCCCGCACCGCCTCCCGTACGTGCACCAGGCCGCAGACGTCGCCGGCGGCGTCCAGCACCGCCAGGCGGGAGCGTCCGCTGTCCCGGCTGACCTGCTCGATCCGGCCGGCGTCGTCGTCGCGGCGGACCGTCACCATCTGGCTGAACGGCTCCATCACCTGGGCGACGGTGGTGCCCTGCAACTCCAGCATGCTGGTGAGCAGTCGGTGCTGCTCCACGCCGAGCGTCCCGTGCTCGCGGGACTGCTCCAGCAGGATGCGCAGCTCGTCCGGGCCGTGCACTTGGGCCAACTGGTCCTGCGGGCTCACCTTGACCAGTCGCAGGATGCCGTTGGCCAGGGCGTTCAGCGCGGACAGCACCGGCCGGGCGAGCCGGGCGAACGCCCGGAACGGCAGCGCCAGCAGCAACGCCGAGCGTTCGGCGTCGGTGATCGCCCACGACTTCGGGGCCATCTCGCCGACCACCAGGTGCAGGAACGTGACCAGGCCGAGGGCGAACACCAGCGCGATCGCGTGACTGGCCGCGTCGGGCAGGCCCACCCCGTGCAGCAGCGGGCTGAGCAGATGCTCGATCGCCGGTTCGGCGAGCGCGCCGAGCCCCAGGGTGCAGAGGGTGATGCCGAGCTGCGCGCCGGCCAGCATCAGGGAGAGCTCCCGGACGCCGTCCAGGGCCGCCTTCGCCGCCCGGCCACCGCCGGCCGCCGCATGCTCCAGCCGGTAGCGCTTGCTGGCGATCAGGGCGAACTCGGCCGCCACGAAGAACCCGTTCAGGGCCAGCAGGATCCCCGAGGTGAACAGCGCCACACCCGGGCTCATGACCGCTCCTCGGAGTTCGTGCCGGCGCCCACGCCGGTGAGCCGCAGCCGCACCGAGTCGGCCACGTGCCGGTCGACCGCGAGCACCTCGACCAGGGCCCGGGAGCCGGCGGGCACGTCGTCCCCTTCGGCCGGCAGGTCGATCTCCAGCCGGTCACCGACCTCGGGAACCCGGCCCAGCTCCCGCATGACGAGGCCGGAGAGGGTGTCGTACTCCGGGGCCTCGGGCAGTGCGATGCCGGTGCTGTCGGCGACCTCGTCGATCCGCCAGCGGGCCGGCACCACCCAGGAGCCGTCGGCCTGGCGGATCGGGGTGCGCTCGGGCGGGTCGTCCTCATCGCGGATCGGGCCGACCAGTTCCTCGGCGATGTCCTCCAGCGTGATGACGCCGGCGAAGCCGCCGTACTCGTCGACCACGCAGGCGAGCTGCCGGTGCCCGGACCGCAGCCGGTCCAGCACCGTCGGCAGCGGCAGCGTCTCGGGCACCAGCAGCGGGGGCACGGCAACCGCGCTGACCGGCGTGGTCGCGCGACGCTCCAGGGGCACTCCGAGCACGTCGGCGATGCCGACGACACCGATCACGTCGTCGACGCCCTCGGTGCCGCGTACGGGGAAGCGGGAGCGGCCGGTGTCCAGCAGCTCGACGACCCGGCTGACCGGCTCGTGCGCGCGTACGGTGTGCACGTCGACCCGGGGCACCATGGCCTCCCCGGCGGTCAGCTCACGGAAGTCGAGCCCGCGGTCCAGCAGGGTGGACATCTCGGCGGTGAGGTGCCCCTCCTCGCGGGACTCGGCGATGATCTGCTCCAGGTCCTCCGGGGTGGCGCCGCTGGGCAGCTCCTCGATCGGCTCGATGCCGATCCGGCGGAGCAGCCGGACGGCGGCGCGGTCGAAGAGCGTGATGACGGGCCCGGCCACCCGCATATACATGAGGGTGGAGCGGCTCAGCGCCCGGGCCAGCGGCACGGCGCGCGCGATGGCCAGGTTCTTCGGCGCCAGCTCGCCCAGGACCATCTGGACCACGGTGGCGATGAGCAGGGCCAGCACCACCGACAGGGGCAGGCTGACCGCGGTGGAGACCCCGGCCACGCCGAGCAGGTCGGCCAGGCCCGCGCCGAGGTACGGCTCGGCGACGTAACCGACCAGCAGGGCGGTGACGGTGATGCCGAGCTGGGCGCCGGACAGCATGAACGACAGCCGGCCGGTCACCTCCAGGGCCCGGGCCGCGGCCCTGTCCCCGTCGTCGGCGAGCTGCTTGAGCTTGCCGCGGTCCACGGCGACGTAACCGAACTCCTGGGCCACGAAGTAACCGGTGGCGGCGGTGAGCACGATGATGAGAAGGAGACCAACGACGATCAACACGGGTCGCTCAGGGCTCCCGGGGTCGTCGGGTTCGAGGGAAGCCGGGTCAGCCCCGGCTTGCTACTGCTGCCCTCCTGGGCAGACGAGTCGATCATGCCGCCATTTTATCCAGAAACGCTGAACGCCCGCTGAAGGTGTAAGGAAGGGCCCCCTCTTAACGCCTCGCGTAGAGGAGGGGGCCCTTCTTAACACAGCGACACGCTCAGCTCTGGGTGATCTTCACGTCGTCGACGGCCGCCTCGACCAGGCTGGCGCCGCTGGCGTCCGCCGCGTCGATGACGATGCGTACCGTCTGTCCCCGCAGGGCCGAGATGTCCGCACCGGCGGTCTGCCACGCCGCCGCCCGGTTGGTCGCCGCCCCGGTCGCGTTCACGACCGTGACGGTGCTCCCACCGACCACCCGTACGCGCAGGTAGTCCGCGCTGCTGGAGTTGGTGAGGTGGGCGAGGTACCAGGAGAGGGAGAGGTTCAGGGTGCCGGTCGACGGCAGCGTGATCGCCGGGGACTGGATCGTGCTCACCCCGCCGTCGAGGTCGTACGCCCCGGCGCCGCTGCCGGCCAGCGGCCCGGTGACGAGGTCGAAGCTGCCGCTGACGGTGGTGCCGAGCTGGGTCGCCACGCCGGAGCTGGTGGCGGCCGGGTCACCGCGCTCCCACCGTCCGAGGGTCGCGGTGTCGGTGCCGGACGGGTTGGCCGTCCAGCCGGTCGCGGTCTCGAAGGTGTCGCTGTAGACCGTGGTGCCCGGCGGGGTGCCCGCCCCGGCGAGGGTCCACACCGTGTACGCGATCGCGTCGGAGTTGCGGTCCAGCGCGGTGTCGTTGATGTTGGTGCTGGTGTCGCAGGAGCGGTGGTAGCAGGGGTCGAACGCCTGGCCGGCCGTACCGCCCCAGAGCGACGCCTGGGTGCTGGTCTTGGTGCCCTCCGCGCCGGTGAACGTGCCGCCGGCCGGGATGCCGACGCTGATGAACGGCCCGTAGTCGCTGCGGCCGTCGAAGTCGGTGCCCCGGGTCGGCACCCCGATCGAGGTGAAGTACGCCTGGATGGTCTGCTCGATCTGGGCGGAGCCGGCCGGGCCGGGGCCGGAGCCCACGCCGTCGGAGTTGTCGCCGTCGTACACGAAGTAGCCGGCGTTGGGCGAGCCGACCATGTCGAAGTTGAGGTACTGCTTGATCTTCGACCGCTCGGTCGTCGGGAGGTTGTTCACGTAGTACTGCGAGCCGCGCAGACCCAGTTCCTCCGCGCCCCACCAGCCGAACCGCAGGTGCTTGGTGGGGGTGAAGCCGCTGCGCGCCACGGCGAGCGCCACCTCCAGGATGGCCGCCGAGCCGGAGCCGTTGTCGTTGATGCCCGGTCCGGAGCTGACGCTGTCCAGGTGGGCCCCGCTCATCACCACCGCGTTCGGGTCACCACCGGGCCAGTCGGCGATCAGGTTGTAGCCGGTGGCGCCGTTGTACGTGAACGACTGCACGGTGGTGGTGAAGCCGGCCGCGTCCAGTTGGCCCTTCACGTAGTTGACCGACGCCAGGTACCCCGGCCGGCCGTGGGCCCGGTTGCCGCCGTTGGCGGTGGCGATGGACTGGAACTGGCTCAGGTGCGCCTTGACGTTCGCCAGCGGGATGTCGGGCGCGGCGAGGGCCGCCGGTGCGGCGACGGCGGGCGCCGGGACGCGCTCCGGCGCGGTGGGGGCGGCGGCGGCCGAGGAGGCGGTCACGGCCGTCACGGCCGCGGCGGCCAGCACGGCCAGCCAGGCGGAGCGAGGGGTACGGGGTCTCATGGGTCCTCCGGGGTACGGGCGGGTTCCCCGGTCGCGCCGGTCCGGCGGCGACCGCGGTGACATCCGTTGATCGACGAATGTCACTGCGAAGGGTGCATCGGGAGCCCTCCCCGGGCAAGACGCAAGACGGCAGAATCGCCGCCCACCCGGAATTGGGACGGGTCGTCCCCGACTGTTAAGAAGGGACCCTTCCTCTACCGGAGGCGTTAAGCGGGGGCCCTTCCTTACCGCAACTCGTCGGTGTCGAGGAGGGTCTCGTCGACGGCGCCGGAGCGGTAGGTGGCGCGGCCGATCATCTGGGCCGCGACCGGGGCCGTGGCCAGCTGGAAGAGCGCGACCAGCCCGATCATGCCGAGGTCGCCGGGTGTCCGCAGGCGCAGCGCCACGCCCGCCACCAGCAGCAGCACCCCAAGGGTCTGCGGCTTCGTCGCGGCGTGCATCCGGCTCAGCGTGTCCGGGAAGCGCAGCACCCCGATCCCGGCGACGAGGCTGAGCAGCGCACCCGCCACCAGGCACCCGGCGCCGAGCCAGTCGGCCGCCGTGGCGAGCATCAGGACCCGTCCCGGGCGGCGAAGCGGACCAGCGCCACCGATCCGACGAAGCCGAGCAGGGAGAGCACCACCAGCACGGGCAGCGTGGTGGAGTGGCGGTTCACGGCGGCCTCCGCGCCGACCGCGCCGACCATGGTGGCCAGCAGCATGTCCGCCGCCACCACCCGGTCGAGCAGGGACGGGCCGCGGTAGAGCCGGATCAGCGCCAGCAGCGCGGTCACCGAGAACAGGCCGGTCAGGACGACGGCGAGGACGGCGGTCACGTCAGGTTCCCTTCTCGACGGTGGCGGTCTCCACGAGGCGTACCTCGGCGGCGGAGCCCAACGCGCGGACCAGCCGCCGCTCGATGGCGTGCATGCGCTCCCGGCTGTCGGCCAGGTCGGAGGGACCGCGCACGTCCAGCACGTGTACGTAAATCACTCCGGCGTCCCGGTCCACCTCGACGACCAGCGTGCCCGGCACCAGTGAGACCACCTCGGCGGTGAGCGCCAGGTTCAGGTCGGTAGGCACCCGCATCCGCACGGCGATGATCGCCCCCCGGGGCCGGTAGCCGGGCTGCACGGCGATCCGGGACACGTTCGCGCTGGCGGTGACCAGCTCACCGGCGAAGCGGAGCAGGAAGACCAGCAGGGCCCGGGGGCGTACCCGCCCACCGAAGGTGACCGGGGGCAGCGGGAAGAACAGCAGCACCGCGCCGGCGACCAGCGCGCCGCCCACCAGATTGCCCCAGGAGACGTCGCCCCAGAGGAGGTTCCACACCAGCACCAGCCAGCCGAGAGCGATGAGCTGGTCCCGCCACCGCCCGACCCGGCCGCGCGGCCCGGTCGTGGCGTCCACCGCCCGTTCGTCCGCGCTCACGGCACCACCTTTGTTCCCGACTGCGGGGCTCGCAGGACCGGCTCACTCCTCGCGCTCACGGCACCACCTCTGTTCGCGACTGCGGGGCTCGCAGGACCGGCTCACTCCTCGCGCTCACGGCACCACCTCTGTTCGCGACTGCGGGGCTCGCAGGACCGGCTCACTCCTCGCG